>NZ_JBKOUD010000011.1:0-119556 GCF_046765975.1 Shewanella mytili
CCCCCTCGAATGGGCAAATTCCCAGGCATTACTCACCCGTCCGCCGCTCGTCATCTTCAAAAGCAAGCTTTTGAAATGTTACCGCTCGACTTGCATGTGTTAGGCCTGCCGCCAGCGTTCAATCTGAGCCATGATCAAACTCTTCAATTGAAAGTTTTTTTTGCTTCCTAAGAAGCGACTCTATGAATGACTGTTCTTATATAGAACACTCTTCAATGAGATAAATCGTTGTCGATGTATCTTCACTGTGAGTGCCCACACAGATTGCTTGATATTTTGTTAAAGAGCGAAATATGCATTTGCATATTTGTGGGAAGCGAATTTTACGCTATTCCCTTAAGTCGTCAAGTAAATTTTTTATTTATTTGAAAACTTTATCGACCATCGTTACGGCTTCGTATTGAAGCGGTATCCGTCCGTCGGTGTGCGGTGCATTATAGGGATGCGACTTGCAGGTGCAAGTCTTTTTTGCCTTGAATGTTTCGGTCGCTGATCTTTTATCCAGAGGGGCTTTTTTAAGGTGGTTAACAGTGAGGGAGATTTGATTTTAAAAGCACTTCTCGTTCAAATTTGCGAGCGATGCTCACTTTTTCAGCGAAACGCTGGTTTAACACTAAAGAATTCATTACCATAAGTTGGTTGTTAACACTATTTTATCATTTCATGTTCCACTGAGATTTTATTTTTATGCCAAAGTCACTGCCTATTATTTTACTCATCGCTGTTCTCGGAGCTCTGGCGATTTACTTTTTCAATCTGCAAATCCCGTCTTCTTTAAGTTTTGCTGCCGGTGCCATTGTTGCCGCCATTGTGGGTTATGCAACCGCATCGACACAACCTGCCACTGCCGCTACCTATAAAGGGCCCATCATGACGCTTTATGTAGGTAATCTGCCTTATCGTGTTAATGAAGCTGAGGTGAAGGCCCTGTTTGAACAATATGGCCCGGTTAATTCCGTACGCTTGGTGCGCGATCGTAAAACCGGACGCCGCAAAGGGTTTGGCTTTGTTGAGATTTCTGAAAAGGGAGGCCAACAAGCCCTGGAGAAATTAAACGATTTCGTGTTTCAGGAGCGCACGTTGAAAGTACGTGAAGCGAAATCACAGGACAAAGACAAGGATGATGCTGAATAAAACGGTTTAGTGTTTGCAGACATGCTGGATAGTACCAAAACCCAGCTGTTGCAGGCACTGTTTGAGTCCTTCCGAAATCACTGCCGCGGTATAGTATGCCGCGGCAGTTTTTGTTTCTGGTGCAGTGTCGATTAACTGCGGCGGGTTGCCCAGCAATGTTTTGACCCTGCGGGCAATGGCGGCGCCCGAATCCAGCAACTGTATGCCCTCACCCAATACCTGGTGAATTTCGGTTTTCAGCATGGGGAAATGAGTGCAGCCCAACACCAGTACATCCATGGAAGATTGGCAAACCGGTGCCAACAGTTTTTGCAGTTGTTGTGGCACGATGGGCATGCCGGCGATTTTCTGCTCTGCCAGCATCACCAGCTCTGACGAACCAAAAAGCTCCACCCGGCAGTTGTCCGCATATCTGTGGATGAGCTCTTGGGTGTAACGGCGCTTGATGGTGCCGGGCGTGGCCAGCAGTCCGATATGTTGCCGGACAGAGAGCTGGGCTGCGGGTTTAATGGCTGGCACCACCCCTACCACCGGCACAGATAATTGTTGCCTGAGTGCCGGTAGCACCAAGGTGCTGGCGGTGTTACAGGCAATGACCACAATATCCGCCTTGAGTTGTGCCACCATGGGCGTTATCAGGGCCACGCAGCCCCGGATAAGCTCCGATTCTTCCAATTCACCATAAGGGAGCCGGGCATTATCAAACAGGTAATGATAATGCTGCCCTGGTAGCAACTGACGAATTTCCTGCAGTACGGATAAACCGCCAACACCGGAATCAAAAACCAGGATTGTGTGTGACAAGCGATGCCTCTGGGGATGTGGTCTTGTTAACCGCCTGGCGGGCGGTGATTAACGCCTGCGTATTGTTCCACAGCCTCATGAAAACTGCAAAAGCCGTCGCGGTATCACAACGATGCACCTTGAGCTATGGCCGCACTATGTTTAAAATTTGCGCCCCGTTTTGTACACGATGCAAGAGAGACTGTGATGAATTTAGATGCGATGGTGCCGGAACGCTATGCTGAACAACTGGACAAGAAGCGCCAACGACTGCAGCAGTCCTTTGCCGAGTTTACGCCGCCAGCCTTGGAAGTGTTTGCTTCTGCGCCTGCACATTACCGTATGCGCGCGGAATTCCGCGTTTGGCATGATGGCGATGATCTGTATTTCTGTGTCTATGATCAGCAAGAAAAACGCCCGGTTCGCTGCGATCAGTTTTTGCCGGCCAGTGATCTGATTAACCAAATGATGCTAGCGCTGGTTGATGAACTGAAACCCAACCCCACACTGCGTCACCGCTTGTTTCAGGTGGATTTCCTTTCCACGCTCTCCGGTGAAATCCTGGTGTCGCTGTTGTATCACCGTCCGCTGGATGCTGCCTGGCAACAGGAAGCCCAAGCATTGAAGCAACGCTTGTCTGCCCGTTTTAACGTGGATTTTATTGGCCGCGCCCGCAAGCAAAAAATCGTGCTGGGACGGGATTTCGTTATGGAAACATTACCGGTCAATGGCCGCCAGTATGTATACCAGCAGGTGGAAAACAGCTTTACCCAGCCCAATGCCCAGGTTGCCTGCCACATGCTCAGCTGGGCTCAGTCGTGCACCCAAGACAGCCAAGGCGATTTGTTGGAGCTTTACTGCGGCAATGGCAACTTTTCCATCGCGCTGGCGCAAAATTTCGGCAAAGTGCTGGCGACCGAGCTGGCCAAGCCTTCCGTTGATGCGGCGCAATACAATATTCAGGCAAACAGTGTTGATAACTTGCAGATTATCCGCATGTCTGCCGAGGAGTTTTCACAGGCCATGACGGGGGAGCGCAGTTTTCGGCGTCTGGAAGGCATTGATCTTAACAGTTATGACTGCAATACGATTTTTGTCGACCCGCCCAGAGCCGGCCTTGATCAGAAAACCGTGGATATGGTGCAGGGATACGACAACATTTTGTATATTTCCTGCAACCCTGACACCTTGAAACGCAATCTGGAACAACTGTGCCAAACCCATGAGATTGTCCGCTTTGCCCTGTTTGATCAGTTCCCCTATACCGAACACATGGAAAGCGGTGTACTGCTACGGAAGAAAAGCTGACCCCTTGCCATTAGCGGGACAGTTTTGGGCGCAGCTCCGGATTGTCCCGCCGTTGCTGCAAGGCATCGGCACCTTTAACCACCATCCGCAGTTGCGTCACTAACCGTTCTGCCAGCACTTTTCGGTCTGAACGTTTCATGTCAAGGGCTGCGGCGCCGGCATTGAATACCAGGATCACCAAGGCTTCTGCCTGCTCCCAGGCCAGATCCGGGCTGCGACCGGCAGAATCCTCGATATAGTGTGAAAGCTCGGAAATGAAATGTTCAATTTCCCGCTCCACTGCCGCCCGAAAAGCCGCGGAGGTGCCAGAGCGCTCATGGAGCAGAATGCGGAACACGTTGGGATTGGACTCCAGCACTTCCATGAATGTTTCCACCGAAATGCGGATGACGCTGCCCCCCGCTTCGGCCCGTTGCCGTCCCTTACGCATGATTTGCCGTAATGCCAGGCCGCCTTCATCCACCATGGTCAGGCCCAGCTCATTCATGTCCTTGAAGTGACGATAAAAAGAGGTAGGGGCAATATTGGCCTCACGGGCCACTTCACGCAGGCTCAGGCTGGAAAAACTACGCTGGGCGCTTAGCTGGCTAAAAGCCGCATCCACCAATGCCCTGCGGGTTTTTTCTTTCTGTTGCGCTCTGACTCCCATGTGTGTCCCCTGATTTTTAGCAAATATGGCAAATGATACCCGGTTTGCCTGATAAACAAAGTCCCTTCGACTAAAGGTGTGATTGGCTAAGACGCAATTTAAGCTTACACTTGTAAGCCAAAGTTTCTCTGGGATGACATATATGAAGCAGCCACCCCTTATCTGGATTAACCTGATATTTTTTATCACAACCTTTGCCGGTGCCTGCATTCTGGTGCCCTGGCGCGGGATCACCCATGGCTTTGATGCCACGGAATGGAGCTGGTTTGTCATTCTGGCATTTGCTGCCGGGCTGTCCATCACCGCCGGTTATCATCGGCTTTGGTCCCACAAAACCTATAAGGCTCACCCAATCATCAAGGTATTGTATGCACTGGGAGGCGCTTTGGCGTTTCAAAACAGTGTATTGCATTGGGCCTCTGATCACCGGGTGCACCACAAACACGTAGACAACAATGACAAAGACCCCTACTCCGCCCAGCGGGGATTCTGGTTTAGCCATATTGGCTGGATGCTGCGGGAGTATCAGCCACAACGCTACGGGGATTACAGCAATGTGCGGGATCTGCAACAGGACGCAGTTGTACGCTGGCAGCATAAACATTATCTGTGGCTGGCCGCATTCATGAATATTGCCGTGCCCTTGGGGCTGGGCTGGCTCCATGGCGATATCCTGTCCATGTTGCTGTTGGCGGGGTTATTGCGTTTGGTGGTGGTGCACCACTGCACTTTTTTCATTAACTCGTTGGCCCATGTGTGGGGCAAACAGCCTTACACTGACCGCAACAGTGCCCGGGATAACGGGATACTGGCACTACTGACCTACGGCGAGGGTTACCATAATTTTCACCACATTTTTGAACACGATTACCGTAACGGCATTCGTTGGTGGCATTACGATCCTACCAAATGGCTGATCCGAGGGCTGGCAGGATGCGGGCTGGCAACGGATTTACGCCGGGTTCCCCAGGAAAAAATTGATGGGGCCCGTTTGCAGATGCAGCTCAAACGCACCCAGAAGCGCTTGCTGGACCGCCATGACACCGACGAACTGCTGGCCCAGCTGCAGCAGGCTTACGAAGATACCAAACAGCATCTTTGCCGTTACTATGGAGCCAAGAAACAGTTGCTCGATGCCCGCAAGCAACAACTTGCCGACACCCATTTAAAGCCGCAAGTGGCTGAGTTGAAAAGGCGTTTTCGCCAGCAACAGCGTCAATGGCAACAACTGACGGCAAATCTTGGCAGTTAATGGAGAATTTATCCGTAATCGTGGCGCAGCCACCTTGTAACATGGCCCGTTAAGGTTAAGATCGGGAACTCGTCCTATCGTTATGGAGTTCATCATGTCCGACGGCCCGATCAAACTTACTGAATACAGCCATGGTGCAGGCTGTGGCTGCAAAATCTCTCCGAAAGTGCTTACCACCATTCTTGCTTCACAACTGCCGGGCTTTACTGATCCCCACTTGTTGGTGGGTAACCAGAGCCGGGATGATGCAGCGGTTTATCAGCTGGATGAACATACCGGCATTATCAGCACCACTGACTTTTTCATGCCGATTGTGGATGATCCCTTTACCTTTGGCCGCATTGCCGCCACCAATGCCATCAGCGATATTTACGCCATGGGCGGCACCCCGCTGATGGCCATTGCCATTCTCGGCTGGCCAGTGAGCAAACTGTCCCCTGAAGTTGCCCAGCAAGTGGTGGATGGCGGACGTCAGGCTTGTCAGGATGCCGGCATCATGCTGGCTGGCGGTCACAGTATTGATGCCCCGGAGCCGATTTTCGGCTTGGCTGTTACCGGCAAGGTGGCCCTACCCCACCTGAAACAGAATGACACCGCCCAAGCCGGCGACATCCTCTATCTGACCAAGCCCTTAGGGATTGGTATTTTGACCACGGCGCAAAAGCAGAAAAAATTGGCGGATGAAGATGCCCACATTGCCCCTGACGCCATGTGCCAACTCAACAAAATCGGGGCTGAAGTGGCCAAGTTAAACGGTGTGCATGCCATGACGGATGTGACCGGCTTCGGACTGGCGGGGCATTTGCTTGAGATGTGTCAGGGCTCTCGCGTTGCCGCCAGCATTAACGTTGCCAGCCTGCCCCTGTTGCCAAAAGTGCGGGAATATCTGGCCCAGGGCTGCACGCCCGGCGGCACCCAGCGCAACTTTGACAGCTACGGCGAACACTTGCCAGCACTGACCCCTGAGCAAAAAGCGTTATTGTGCGATCCGCAAACCAGTGGTGGCCTGCTCATTGCCATTAACCCCGACCAGGAACACGCCTTACTTGAAGTATTTGCAGCCCATGGGATCAGCGGCCATAAAATTGGCGGGCTGACAACCTACGGCGATGATGCCAACTGGATCCAATTGCAATAATGAGCCACACAATCGTTAGCACAGCGGCCTATCGCGAGATATTTCTCAGCGGTCGGCCGCTGATTGATGTTCGGGCGCCGGTGGAATTTGCCAAAGGCGCCTTTTTCAACAGTCACAACTTGCCCTTGATGACCGACACTGAGCGCCAGCAGGTGGGCACCTGTTATAAACACCATGGTCCCACGGCGGCACTGGCGTTAGGACACCAGTTGGTGAACGGTGCCACCAAGGATGCCCGCATTGCGGCCTGGCAACGGTTTTACCAGCAACATCCCGATGCCTGCCTTTATTGTTTTCGTGGCGGCATGCGCTCCCAAATCACCCAAGGATGGCTGCACGAAGCGGGCGTTGACATGGCCTATGTGCAAGGCGGCTATAAAGGGATGCGCCAGTTTTTAATCCAGACACTGGAAAGCCCGGCGCTGATGCCGCAAATGCTGATCCTCAGCGGCATTACCGGCTCCGGGAAAACCGAAGTGCTGTTGCAACGCCCTCATGAAGCCGTTGATCTGGAGGGCACAGCCAACCATCGCGGCTCCAGTTTCGGTAAAGAAATCACCGCCCAACCCACCCAGATTAACTTTGAAAACAATCTGGCAGTGGCCATTTTGCGACACCAGCAGCGCCATCCCAAACGGTTATTGCTGGAAGACGAAAGCCATCTGATTGGCCATTGTTTCATTCCTAAACCATTTTTTGACGGCATGCAGGCCGCCAAAGTGGTGGTATTGGAAGCCCCATGGGAGCAACGCCTGCAACGGTTACTGGAGCAGTATGTCCATAAAATGTGTCGTGAATTTTGCCAGCGGGACGGTCAGGAAGCGGGGTTTGAGGCCTTTTCCCAGTATCTGCATCAGAGCATCAAGGGGATTAGCCGGCGGCTGGGTTCAGAAAAAGCCAATACGCTGCAAGCACTGATTGATGAAGCACTGCAAGCGCAGCAACAACGCAACGATACCGCGTTGCATCTGCAATGGATTGCCCTGCTGCTGGAGAAATACTATGACCCCATGTATCAGTACCAGCTACAGCGAAAGAGCAGCCGGATTGTGTTTCGCGGTGATCAAACGGCAGTGCATCAATGGCTGGATGAGCAGCCATCCATGTCAGCGCCCCGTTAAACCGCGATGAGGATTTGTTCCCAGGCCAGACGAGGCGCCCCCATCACGATAAAATTGGGATTCTCCAGCGTGTCGCGTTCATTGTAGGTAAGCGGCTGCAGGGAAGTGTCCAGCAAACGGCCGCCGGCCTCTTCAATGATGATCTGCGCCGCGCCGGTATCCCACTCGCCAGTAGGCCCCACCCGCACGTAACAGTCGGCGCGACCTTCTGCCACCAGACAGCTTTTCAGCGCGGCACCGCCCAGCGGCAACAACTGGCAGTTATCGGGCTGCCGGAAGAGTTGCAGCACTTTTTCCGGATCCTGGCGGCGGCTCACGGCAAGACGCAAGGTTTGTGCCTGGGGTTGCAGCTGCCGACTGTGAATTTGCGCCTGAGCGCCATGGCTGCGTTTAAAGGCCCCATGGCCGGCAACGGCGTAATAGCAGTCTTCTTTCATGGGCACATATACCACGCCCAGTACCGGCCGATGCTGCCGTACCAAGGCGATGATGACGGAGAAATCCCCACTGCCCGCAATGAATTCACCAGTGCCATCCAGCGGGTCCACCAGCCAGTAACAGGACCAGTGCTGCCGTTGGCTAAGGGGAATATCAGCGGCTTCTTCTGACAATACCGGAATGTCCGGTGTCAGCGCAGAAAGCCGCTGGCTGATCAGCTTGTGGGCGGCAATGTCTGCCGACGTCACCGGTGTGTGATCGGCTTTTAACTCGCGCTGGAAATCACCCTGCTGATAGATGGTGCGGATCATTTTGCCCGCCTCGGTGGCAATCTCTATCGCTTGTTCCAGCAACTCTTCTGGCCTCATAACCACTCCAACCTCGCTGCAGAGGACCTTAACCTCAGTGGCCGGTTGCCCGGCATTGTTTTGGGGGTAACACGTTATTTATTCAGTTTTAACCGTTCCAATGCCAGAAACAAGGCGCTGACACTGCGGGACTCCGAAAAATCCGCCAGGGTCAGCAAGTCACGCCATTGGGACAACGGCCAGCGCACCAGTTCAATGGGCTCAGGCTCGTCACCTTCAAGGCGGTTCTCATAAAGATCTTCCGCCAAGAAAATCTGCATTTTACTGGCAAAATAACCGGGGGCCAGGCTGAGTTCCTTCAGGTGGATCAGTTGATGACCGCCATAGCCTATCTCTTCTTGCAGCTCCCGGTTGGCAGCTTCGGCGGGAGTTTCGCCCCGCTCAATCAGCCCTTTGGGAAACCCCAGTTCATAGCTGTCGGTGCCGGCGGCATATTCCCGCCCCAGCAATAACCACTTTCCCTGCAATACCGGAACAATCATCACTGCCCCGTGGCTGCCGCCTTTCATGCGCTCGTAGTAACGTTCCTGCTGATTGGAAAAGCGCAAATGCACCTGTTCAATATGAAACAGGCGGCTTTGCGCCACGGTTTCTGTTGCAAGAATTTCCGGCTTTTGTTGCCGTTTACTCATCCATGCCTCGATTGCCAACTGCCGATATGTGATTTAGGTTACAATGTTATACCAATTGGCAGGAATTAACAGAGGCTGACATGTTCCCCTGGCAGCAAATTGATACGGTTTTACTGGATATGGACGGCACCCTGTTGGATCTGCATTTTGACAACTATTTCTGGTTGTCACTGGTGCCGGAAACCCTGAGCAGACAACTGCACATCAGCCATGAAGCCGCCAGGCAGCGGGTGCATGACGCCTACCTGCGGGTGGAAGGCACCCTGAATTGGTATTGCCTGGATTATTGGCAGCAGGAACTGCAGCTGGACATTCTGGCGTTACACCACACCATTGCCGATAAAATCCGTTTGCGCCAGGACACATTGCCTTTGTTGCACCGTTTGCAGCAGGCAGGTAAACGCCGCATATTGCTGACCAATGCCCATCCGGACAATCTCCGGCTGAAACTGCAACATACCCAACTGCAACGGCATCTGGACGACATGTTGTCCAGCCACCAGTTAGGGGTGCCCAAAGAATCGCCGCTGTTCTGGCAGCAGGTCTTCGCCCGTTTCGGGCTGTCGCCGGAGCGGTGCCTGTTTGTGGATGATAATGAGCGCATACTGACGGCAGCGCAGGAGGCTGGCGTCAGGTATCTGTTGGGGGTGAGCAACCCTGACAGTTCCCAGCCACCGAAACGCTTTTCACGCTTTCCGGCGACCGATGATTATCGGCAACTGACCCGTGGACTATTGCCCCATATGGCCAGCGAGGCGTTGTTCACGCCCTGCTGACACCGCAAAGGGCAAGCGGTTATAGGGCTACAACCCGGGAATGCGCCCTTTGTACTGCAATGGGTAGTTGCCGTTGGCATCTGGCTTGCCCAACAATCCCAGAGAGTTTTGCAAGTCCCGTGACTGACCGTCAGTTCGCCGTATCCGGCCGTTCACTTCCATTTGCAACTGGTCTTTAAACAATAGGGTGCCAGCCACGCCGATGGCATTTTTCTCATCGTCGGTGGCCAGTTGAACCTGTCCCTTAACACACTGCAGTGAAAAGGCCATGTTGCCCAGCGGGTAGTCGCCAAACTGGTTATTCAGGCCAATGTGGTTCAGAAACAGTTTACCATTCAAGCCGCCGCATAATGGCTGCCCCTGATGGCCTTCATCCAGTAACAGTGAAATGTCACCGCTTAACACGGTTTTAAAAGGCAAGCGCCGATTGCCCACCAGAAAGCCCACCGGGGCATCCAGCCGCAGTTGCCGGGCCGCGATGCCGGCAGATGACCAGCTGATGATCCCTTTGCCATTGACCGCTGAGGCACGACTGCCAAGTTGCCACTGGGCCTGCACTACGCCCGTAAACAGGGACGATGGTTGGAGTTGCCAGCTTAACCGCTCCAGTTGCCGTGAGCCGATTTGCAGCACATCAGCCTGGCCATGCCACAAGCTGCCGCTGACACCGCCCAGCTGCACCCCGCTTGGCAGCGGCATCAATGCCACAGCTACCCGTGCCGGGAACAGCATGATCATGAACAGAAGATAGAGCAGAATTCCAATTACGATTTTACCAAACAGTTTCACAACAACACCTTATGCCTGTATGCCTGAGAGTATGGCCTATGCCTGCGAGAGCTGAATGCGTCTGACTTTCACCATGCCGGGGTCATCGGCCTCGGCCACATCCAGGCTATCCAGTGACAATCCCTGCTGCACCAGATCGCCAAGGTAAGACAGCAAGGCGTCAAAAGGGACATCATCCATCCATAACTGGATCTGTTTGCCCTGGGGTTGCATGCGGGTAATGGACAACCCGTAACGACTGGCTGTTTGGGTCGCCACCGTGCTCAAGCTACCCATGTGTTGCGGGCGACTGCCCGCCTTTTTCAACGCGCTGATTTTGGCGGCACTTTGCTTCACAAACGCCAGGGTTTGTTGCTGCGCCTGCAGTTGGCTTTGGGCCTGCGCCTGGGCATTGCTGATGGGCGTCCAAATGCCCCAATAACCGATGCCCACCATCACAATAACGGCCATGACGGTGACCAGCTGCCGCTCGCGTTGCGCCAGCGATGCCCACCATTTTTGCAAATTTTCCATCTTATTTGCTCCTCAGGGTCAACGTACTGGTGACCGCGCCGTCGATGCTGTTCATGGCTCCCGCATCCAGTTGGAAACGGTTGCCGGCCAAGCTCTTGAATTTTTCAATCTGGCCGTAGTCTTTCGCTGTCACCTGCATGCGGATTTCACTGCGGCTGCCATCAAAGCGCAAATTATTGGGCTTCAACTCCGGCACCTGGGTAAAGGCCTGCTGCAGGCTTCCGAGCATTTCAAACAGTTCACCGCCCGAGCCCTGCCCCTGCAAGGAGCGTTGCAGTGATTCCAGCTGTGCCCGTACATTTACCACCCGGCCGTTGCCGGCCACGGCACGGTAAATGCTTTCGGTTTCGGCTTTGACGGCAGCCGTTTGCTGCTGCAGCTGGTAAATGCTGAACCCCTTATTGACCAGAGCCAACACCAGTGCCAACCCGGCCACCACCGCCACCTTCCGCCAGGGCAACAGCTGTTTGCTGTATTCCCGTTTTGGGGTATAGCGGCCGCTGAGCAAATTGAATGGCGCCGCCAGGCAACCTTTGGCCAGCACCAATAATGGCAGCTCCAACGGTTGCATCTGACAATCGGCACCGTCATGGGAAAACGGGCTATAACAGGCAATGGCTGGCGGCGTGGCTGACGCTGCCAGCAAAGTGGGCAACAAGGTATCAAACCAGCTGCGGCTAACACTGATGCCATCGGCCATGCCCCGGCGCAGCAGCATCTGGCCATTAAACTCCAGTAATGCCCAATCCATCCCTTGCAGCGGCAGTGCCAGGCAATCTGGCACCAAACGGCGGGGTTTGAGCCCGGCATCGCTGAGCCAGTCAAGCCATTGCTGCATCAACTCATGAGACACCACGGCCACATGCAGGGTGTCGCCGTCCCGGGGGCCGGGCACAAAATGCAGCTCTTCCACATTTTGCGCCAGGGATTCTTCCAACATGAACGGCAGCGCCTTGATGGCCTGACGCTGGCCTTTTTCCGGAAGGATGACACTCGTCAGGCTGACAGCGTCGCCCGGCACCAGTACGTCCACCGGGCGGTTACCGGCCCGCTCGCTCAGTGTTGCAAGCGCACGGGCATCTGCCAACTCACCGGAGGCGATGATCTCCTGTTCCTGTTCAGACCATACCAGCCAGGCGCACGCGGCGTTGATATTGTTGCCCAAACGGATAAATAAGCGTTCACTCACTGTTTTTCTCCACCATTGCCGAAGGGTAAAGGCCGTTACGGCTGCCCGCCATACTGACGGGTAAGTACCTGCAGGTTATTTCCCCCCGTCACTTGCAATACACTTTGCATATGAAATACCGCATCATCCACTTTGGCACGGGCATCCAGCCGGAAAAACTTGCTGGACACCGTCACGCTGGATTTCAGCTGCTCATCCTGGGCGGCAATGGCCGCCAGTGAACCCTGTTGCCAAAAGTCGTCTGCTGTCTCAAAACCGCTGGCCGGCCGCTGGTTGATGATGCTTTGGGCCTCGCCAACAGAGATTTTGTTTTCCAGCATGGCTGCCAGCAGCGGCGCTTGTTCCACTTTCACCGTGTTCACGTTCATGATCTGGGTGTTGTTGCCGGGGATCACGCAGACATAAGGCAACAGTTTACGGTAAATCTCTTGGCTGTACCCCAACACCGCCCGCAGTTCACTGCGATCGCTCATCAGGGTATTAGCCGCCCGGTACGGGACTTTACGGGATTCATATTCCGCATCTTCTGCGCCATATGCCCCCGCATCACTATCCGCATCCAGATAATCTTTCAACGTGAAGGTCAGACGCTCGGCGTTGAAACTGTCCACTCCCAGTGCCGTAAGCAATGCGCTGTATTGTCTGGCCGCCAGCGGCAATTTTGCGATATGGCCTGCCGCGGTGGTGGCGGTCTGACTCAGGGCGTTGAGATTGAAGCAGCTGCGCAAATCGGTAAGGGTGCCGCCAATTTGCCCCACTTCGGCCGGAAACACCACATTGGCCAAGGCCCAGTATTGCTGCAGGTGTACCCGCCCTTCCGAGTCGTTCAGGTCCTGTTTCAGTACCTTGCGCGCCAGTTCTTCCGCGGAAATGGCGTACCAATAGGCCTGATCATACTGGGCCAGATTAATGGTGCGCCGCACCGATACCTGATTGCGGCCGCTGATGCTCACCGCCAGCACGGCAATGATGGCAACCACCAGCAACACCACAATCAAGGCCACCCCTTGCTGTTTATGCTTCATGGCGCTGCCCCAAACACTCAACGGGGCGGCGCTGATTAACTCTCTGGGTCATCCACATCTTCCGCTGCTTGTTGGTCTGAGCCTTGCTGGGTTGCGTTGTCTTTCTGCTGCCCGCCATCCTCTTGCTGAGGCGCTGCGCCGCCTGCAGGCAACAGGAATTTACGGATAATGCTGCCCCGCGTTTCCTGAGTCACTTCAATGGCAATGGCCACCGGCAAGCGACTGAAACTGCGTTGATCGGCCCGCTGCCATTTGCCATCCACAAAAAAGGCATATTTCACGTCCAGGACTTTGTCCATCAGCACGGTTTTTATCGGTTCGCTACCGATTTCAGGATCCGGATAGGGATAATACCAACGCTGTAATTTTTCATCCTGCACCACATAGGCCAGTGACTGGATGTTGCCCCGGGGCAACAGCCCTCCGGGATTGAGCCAGCCGATACGATAAAACACCAGCGCCTGGGAATCTGAGTCCAACAGGTTATTGCCCACCTGCATCACCACATTGTCATGGCCACCCAGTGGCGTTCTAAAACTGCGGGCCACCATCTGCCCCAAGTCCCGCTCAATGGTGCCAAACCCCTGCTGCAGGTAACGCAGCTGGCCGGAAAACTCCCGGGTGACTTCGTCGTTTTTCAATACGGTTTGCAACACCGTGTTGGTTGCCAGCCCCAGCAAGGTGAAAATGCCGATGGCCACCAGCATTTCCAGCAGGGTGAAGCCGCTATTTCTGGTTAAAGACATAGCTGCTCACCTTGGTAATAATGCGCTGATACCTGTCGCTATCGCTGACGCTCACCCGAATCATGCGGAATTTTTCATCCGTGGTTTTAATCACTTCCTGGCGCCAATACCAGGTTTTACCTGCCAGTTCCACGTTGCCTTCCTTGGTGCCCAGGGTGGGAAAGGCTTCCTGTAAGCGGGCTTCCACCATCTGGTTGTCAGCCACCCATTGCGCCAGGGTTTTCTCTTCCAGAATGGGCAGGTTGGCCACCTGACTACCGATGCTTTTGGTGATGGCCACCGCCGCGATGGCAAACACTGCCAGTGCCACCATCACTTCCAGCAAGGTCATGCCTTTAGTCGCTTTCATCAAAGCTCCCCAGCGTCATCCGGCCAAGATTGTCGCCACTGACCAACTGTTCATACGGCTGGTCGCCGCCGCTGGCGATGAAAGTCAGCTCGAAACTGCTCATTTCACCGCTGGGTAACAGCATGATCTGCGGCTCCGGGTGACGCTGCTTTTGCTGGCGCTGGTCAAACGGCTTGTCATCGCCAAATAACGACGCTTGCTCTTCTTCCTGATCCAGCGGCAGCCCTTCCACTTGCAAGTCGGTACTGATCCCCGCAGGCAAGGTGTGTTCGCCCAGCAGGTTGTCCCGCTGCAGCGGCTGCCATTTGTCATCCAGATAAATCACGTAGCGGTAGGCGTTTTTGTCTATCACCACGCCGACAAACTGACCACTGAGCACGGCCTCATCCGCCAAGGTTTCCGTGACGGCCACAAACCGCTGGGCCTCGCGCAGCAGTTGCTGTTGCTGATTACCGCCGCCAATGGACAATGTGACGGCCGCAGCCATCAATCCCATCAACAGCACCACCAGCATCACTTCCAGTAAGGTGAAGCCCCGGCTACGCTGCATTTTACTGATATTGCTGCAGGTTCCAGTTGCCAATGTCATCTTCGGTTCCGGTTTGTCCGTCAGGGCCGGCACTGAACACGTCTATTTTCCCGTGCTCACCCGGGCTCAGCAGCAAATAGGCATTGCCCCAAGGGTCCTGGGGCAAGCGCTTCACATAGCCGTCTTCACGGTAGTTGCGCGGCTCCGGTGAAATGGTGGGCTTTTGTACCAAGGCTTCCAGCCCCTGTTCCGTGGAGGGATAGACGCTGTTATCCAGCTTGTACATGTCCAGCTGATTTTCCAAAGCGACGATGTCAGACACCGCTTTTTGCTGATCGGCTTTTTCTTTGTTACCCATGATATTAGGCACTACCATGGAGGCAAGGATCCCCAGGATCACGATCACCACCATCACTTCAAGCAGGGTAAAACCGCGTTGTCTGCTGTTGCGTTGCATCAAGTTACTTCCTCCTAAAAAGAGCAGTCGCCTTAGCCACTGATCATGTTGTTGAGTGCCAAAATCGGCTGCAAAATAGCCATGACGATAAACAGCACTATCACGGCCATGCTGACCACCAGTGCCGGCTCAAAAATGCCCAGGGCGATATTGACATTGGATTCAAATTCCCGGTCCTGGTTATCAGCGGCGCGCTCCAGCATCTGCTCCAGCTCACCGCTTTTTTCACCGGAGGCAATCATGTAGAGCATCATGGGCGGGAAAAGTTTGGTATTGGTCAGCGCCGCCCCCAAACTGGTGCCTTCACGCACCCGGGCAGTGGCTTCGGTAACCGCTTCCTTTACCCGCATGTTTTGCATGACGTCACTGGCAATGCGCATCCCTTCCAGCAAGGGCACGGAGCTGGCGCTGAGGATGCTCAATGTGCGGGCAAAACGGGCGGTATTGAGCCCTTTGCTGACTTTACCCACCACGGGCAACCGCAGCAACAGGCTGTGGTATTTCATGCGGATGTCCGCTTTTTGCAGCAGCCGTTTGCCAATCACCAGCAGTGCCAGCAGCAACCCCAGTAACAGCAAGCCGTAATCGGTAAGGAAATCGGAAGTGCTGATTAATGCCCGGGTGGTGGCAGGCAGCTCCTGCCCCATATGCTGAAACTGCACCACCACTTTTGGCACCACCGCCGTCAGCAGGATGGAGATGACCGCAATGGCCACCAGTGTCAGTACCGAGGGGTAAATCAGCGCCTGGGTAAGCTTGTTTTTCAGTTGCTGGCGTCTTTCGGTGTAATCCGCCAGGCGGTTCAAGACCACTTCCAGATGACCGGATTTTTCACCGGAGGCCACCATGGCGCGGTACAAGTCGTCAAATACATGGGGAAATTCTGCCATGGAGTCCGCCAGGGAGTAGCCTTCCACCACCCGGGAGCGCACGGCCATGACCATGGAGGCCAGACGGTTTTTCTCGCACTGCTGGGCCACGGCTTTCAAGGCTTCTTCCACGGGCAAGCCGGCGGCAATCAAGGTTGCCAGCTGGCGGGTGATCAGGGCCAGCTCCGACACGGAAATGCGCTGGCGCCGGCTGAACCAGGCCGCCTTGGCCACCCGGGATTCCTTTTCGGTCACCGGGGTCAGCTCCAGCGGCATCAGTTGCTGCTCGCGCAACTGACTGCGGGCATGCCTTGGCGTGTCGGCCTCAATCACCCCTTTGACCTGCTTGCCCGCCGGGTTAAGGGCTTTATAGTCAAATGCCGCCATGGATTACTCCTCGCGGGTCACACGCAGCACTTCTTCCAGTGTGGTGATCCCGGCCAGTACTTTCTGCATGCCGTCGTGGCGGATGCTGGGGGTGAACTCACGGGCATATTTTTCAATGGCCAGCTCGCCGTGACCGCCGTGAATAAGCTCACGGATTTTATCGTCCACCGGCAGTAGTTCGTGAATACCGGTACGGCCTTTATAACCGTTGAAACCGCAAGCTTTACAGCCCTTGGCCCGATAAATGGGCGTATCGTCCTTTTTGCCAAGCCCCAGCAGTTCCCGCTCCTGTTTGCTGGGCAGGTGCGGTTCTTTGCAATCATCGCACAGTGTCCGTACCAGCCGCTGTGCCAGTACCCCCAGCAAGCTGGATGACACCAAAAACGGCTCCACGCCCATATCCTGCAAGCGGGTAATGGCACCCGATGCGGTGTTGGTATGCAAGGTGGACAGCACCAAGTGCCCGGTAAGGGATGCCTGCACGGCAATTTGGGCGGTTTCCAGATCGCGGATTTCACCAATCATCACCACGTCCGGGTCCTGACGCAAAATGGCGCGAAGCCCACGGGCGAAGGTCATATCCACCTTGTTATTCACCTGGGTCTGGCCGATGCCCTCAATCTCATACTCGATGGGATCTTCCACGGTAAGGATATTGATGTCTTTATGGTTGATGTCGGTCAGCCCGGCATAAAGCGTGGTGCTTTTACCGGAGCCTGTGGGACCGGTCACCAGAATGATGCCGTGGGGTTTGCGGATAAGCTCTTCAAATTGCACCCGAATTTCTTCGGTCATGCCAAGCTGCACCAAATCCAGATTGCCGGCGTTTTTGTCCAGCAAACGCAACACGACCCGCTCGCCGTGACTGGAGGGCATGGTGGATACACGCACATCCACCGCCCGGCCGCCGATGCGCAAGGAGATGCGGCCATCTTGCGGTACCCGCTTTTCGGCGATATCCAGCCGCGCCATGACCTTGATACGAGACACCAGCAAGGATGACAGTTTGCGGTTGGGCCGCAGCACCTCCCGCAGCACGCCGTCTATGCGAAAACGCACCACCAGCTGTTTTTCGTAGGTTTCGATGTGAATGTCCGATGCTTCTTCCTTGATGGCTTCCGAGAGCATGGCGTTAATCAGCCGAATGATGGGGGCGTCGTCATCCCCTTCCAGCAGATCTTCTGTCTGCGGCAGCTCTTCTGCCAGGGTGAACAGGTCCATCTCATTGCCAATGTCTTCCATCAGTTGCTGGGCCTCTGATGAATCGCTCTGGTAGGTTTGGGTCAGATGGTTTTCAAAAGTGGCATCGTCCACTTTTATCAGTGGCAAGTCGCAGGCAGCGTAACGCCGGGCCTCCAGCAACGCCGACATGGCGGCCCGTGCGGTGTAATACAGCACCAGCTGCTCACCCTCTTTGCTGAGCACCACGCCTTGGCGATGGGCAAAAGCGAAGGGCAAGCGCTCGCTGCTGGCAGAATGAAACAGTTCATCGCTGTCGGCCTCCGTTGCAAGCCCCAACTCATTGGATGCCTGCAGCAGTTCTTCTGTTGGCGTTTCAATCTCACTCATGATCACTGCCGTCTTGTTGATGGTTACCATTGATGGCGCTTAAGGCTGGTTCGGATTCACGCTTGGGAGTGGCCAGCCCCTGGCCATTTTTGTAACGCTCAAGAATGTCGTTGACCTCAGGGGGGAGCTGTTCACCGGGTTTCAGCTCTTCCATCACGGGCACCTGGGTATTGGGCATCAGGTTAATGCCGCGTTGCTGCTGCTCCAGCTGCAACGCTCTGAAGTAGTTGTACTTGCGACCGGCGATGCCTTCCATGGTGATCCCGTCGCGCACGATGGTGGGTTTGATAAACACCATCAGGTTACGTTTGGTTTTTTTGCTGTTGCTGGAGCGGAACAGTTGCCCCAATACCGGAATGTCGCCCAGCAAGGGGACCTTCTGCACGCTTTCCTGTGTCTCTTCATTGATAAGGCCGCCCAGTACCACGATTTGACCGGAATCCGCCATAACGGTGGTGGTCAAGCGACGGGTGGCAAAGGTAACGTCCACACTGGTATTACCGTTGATGCCGGAGACTTCCTGTTCGATGGTGAGTTTGACCGCATTGCCTTCGTTGATTTGCGGCACCACTTTGAGCTTAACCCCCACCTCTTTGCGCTCCACGGTGGTAAAGGGATTGCTGTTGCCGTTTTGCGAGCTTTGCGAGCCGGTGATCACCGGCACTTCATCCCCCACAATAAAGGAGGCTTCCTGGTTGTCCATGGTGGTGATGGAGGGAGTTGCCAGCACGTTGGAGTTGGTATCGGAGGCCACGGCCTGGATCAAGGCGCCAAAGTCGCCGGACACCACGCCCCAAGCCACACCGTTGACCTTGCTAAGGGCGCTGGCCAGGGTAGAAATATCCCCATCGGTATCCGGGGTGGTGGTAGTCACCACGCCGGTGCTGGTGGCGGTGGTGGTGGTTGAACCCTTGATGGTGCGGGCATTCCAGACACCGGCGCCAATTTCGGCCAGGGTGGAGCCCATGTTGTTGAACTGGGTCATGCCGCCGGACAGCGAGCCCATCTGGATCCCGAGGCCAATGCTGTCACCTTCGGAGATTTCCACAATGATGGCTTCTACCAGTACCTGCGCCCGGCGGATGTCCAGCTGGTTAATCACGCTTTCCAGCGTGCGCATCTGATCCGGCTCGGCACTTATCACCAAGGCGTTGGTTTCTTCATGCGCCATGATGGTAATGGATTTGTTGCGTTTGTTGGCACTTGCCGCTGCTGGTGCGGTAGCGCCGTCTTTGGCTTCCAGTTTCTGGGCAAAGCCGTTAAGCACTTCCACCAAGTCGGCAGCCTTGGCGTACTTGAGGTAACGCACCTTGGTGTTGCCGGTGGTCGCCTGCTCGGCATCAAGACGGGAAATCAGCTCCACGGCCCGCTCACGGCTGCGCTGATCGCCACTGACCACCACCGCATTGGTGCGTTCATCAGCCACCACTTTGGGCGCTTGGCCGGGCATTTGTGCCTGGTTGGCGCTGGTGCGGTACAGATTGTCAATAATCCGCACGATTTCACCGGCAGAAGCGTATTTCAGCTGTACCACCTGGCTGTCCACGTCTCCCTGCTTGTCCACCTGCTTGACGATGTCCACCAGTTTATTCACAACGGCGGCACGCCCGGTGATCATCAGCACGTTGGAGGGATCGTAATTGACCACGTTACCGCCACCGGCGTTGTCGTTAAGCTGCCGCAGAAGCGGTGCCAGCTGTTTGGCCTCGGTGTTATACAACGCCACGATGCGGGTGACCATTTCATCCCCCAGTCCCGGGGTCTTGTCGCTTGCCAACCGGATGGAGGAAACCTTGGCGTCTTTGTCTTTCACCACCTTGATGACATTGTTATCCATTTCCACCACGGCATACCCGTAAACCTGCAGCACATTCTGAAAGAATTGATAGTACTGCTGGTCATTGAGCATGTCGTAGCTGCGCACGTTAATCTTGCCACGCACGGTAGGGTCAACAATGATGGTTTTATTCAGGTTTTTACCCACAATGTTGATAAATTCCTGAATATCCGTGCCCTTGAAATTGGCCGCATATTGTTCTGCCCAAACACTTGGCTGACTGAAAAAGGCCACTGATGCCACCAGTCCCGCAATCAGTTTGGTTCGAATCCGCTTGTTATTCATTATTCAATTTCCCCTAAACCTGCGTTACTGCGGCAAACTAAACATAAGTTCCACCAGTTGACCTTCCCGTTCGACGGTCACTGAAATTTCGGTCAAATCCGGTAGCTGAGCCATCACGTCAAGCGCCTGGCTCATTTGTGTTAAATCGTATCCGTTAATGGCTTTTGCCAAATCGTTGGGCTTGAAGCCCGCTTTTTGAAACAGCTCCGGATTGCGTCCCGGATTTATCCTGTAACCGGTTAACTCACCCTCTTGTTGTACCGGTGATATCACCAGAAAATCGCTCAATTTGCTGGGATCGGCCAACAGCTCGTCCCGGGAAGCCTGAATGTCTTCCCCTAATGCCTCGTCACGCCGGTCCACCTTTAGTGGCGTTTCAGAACGTGCCTGCTGCAACTGGGCGTTGGCCGCGTTGGTGGTGGTAAATTCCAGGCCATCCAGCATCAGTGTTTCATAACGCCCGGCATTGGTGATGATGATGCGATCAGCATAGACCTCTTTTAACGAGGCAGAAGTGCCCTTGATGCGGTCACCGGGGCTGTAGGTTTCCTGGCTGCCCTGGGAGGCAATCACCGCCAGCCCGCGCTGCTCGGCAGTAGAGGCCACCACGCCGGTCAGCAGGATGGAAAGTGAGGTTTTGGGGGCATCGGTAATGAGTTCCGCTGCCGCGGTCGGGGCGGTCTTGGGGGCGGCATCGGTTTTGCCAAACAGGGCCAAGCCCTTGATGGCCGACAAATCCAGTGTTTGGGATGGCGCCTCGCTCACCGCCGATGGCTGCCAGTGCAGTGGTGGGCTGGCAGAGGGGATCAGCTTCCAGGTAAGTTGTGCGGCCAGATACAGTACCAACAACAGCAACAACCAGAACACCGCATTACTGACCGGTTTTGACGGTATGGTTGCCACCTTCGCAATAATCTTGTCCAGAGAATCCATATTTTCCCGGGCCTCTTAGTCAGGCACTGTTTTGATATTATTATCTGATTTACTAATAAAAGTAGTCGCCATGCTAACCTAGTGCTTGGATAGCGACAAGAGCGTACCCCGCTCAAGATTGGCTAAAACAGCCGAATTATGCTACCTTTTCGCGCCTAAAAAGGGTGTGATGCGCCCCACTCTTTATAACCGGTTTACGCCTGTAACGTCGCGGTTATTAACAACTATGTGAACTTGTCCCGGTTCATCTGCAATACAGGAGCAGCAACAGCGTGGAACACCACAGTGAAGAGGCTGTCCGGCTGGATAAATGGCTATGGGCCGCCCGTTTTTACAAAACCCGGGCGCTGGCCAAAGAGATGATCAACAGCGGCAAAGTGCACTATAACGGGCAACGCGCCAAATCCAGCAAAATTGCCGAAGTGGGCGCGCGGCTCAGATTACGTCAGGGATATGACGAGAAAGAGATCCTAATAAAAAAAATTTCCGGCGTACGCCAAAGTGCCGCAGTTGCCCAAACGCTGTATGAAGAAACGGCCCAGAGCATGCAAAAACGGCAGGCAAACGCCGAAGCACGGCGCCTGAACATTCTGCTCAACCCGGCCCCGGAAGGTAAGCCGGACAAAAAGCAGCGGCGCCAGCTCATCCGATTTAAAGAATCCTGATTGCGAGAACCAGCATGAACCAAGATCTACTTCATCGTTATCTGTTTGACAACGCCGACGTCCGTGGCGAAATGGTGCAGTTACAGCAAAGCTACCGGCAGGTACTGGGTACCCACGCTTATCCGCCCCGGCTGCAACGCCTGCTGGGAGAACTGCTGGCAGCCACCTCCCTGCTGACTGCCACCTTGAAATTCGATGGCGACATCAGCGTGCAGCTGCAAAGCCAGGGGCCGGTGTCGCTGGCGGTCATCAACGGCACCAATCAGCAGCAATTACGGGGCGTTGCCCGCTGGCAGGGCGAAATTGCCGATGACGCCACCTTGAGCGAACTGCTGCCAAACGGCCATATGGTCATTACCGTGACACCCCAGGAAGGTGAGCGCTATCAAGGGGTTGTGGCATTGGACAAGGCCACTCTGGCCCAGTGCCTTGAGGGCTATTTTGCCCAATCAGAGCAGCTTCCCACCGGCATCTGGTTATTTGCCAATGGCCAGCAAGCCGCCGGCATGCTGCTACAGGTGCTGCCCAGCGAACAGGCTGAAAACGAGCCGTTCGAACATTTGATGCAGTTGACCGCCACCATCACTGCCAACGAGCTCTATCGCTTACCGGCAGAAGAGGTACTGCACCGCCTGTATCATCAGGAAGATGTCCGGCTGTTTGAACCGGTAGCGGTGAGCTTTCGCTGCACCTGTTCAAAAGCGCGCTGCGCCGCTGCCATTCGCACCATCGACAAGCAGGAGATTGACAGCATCATCGCCGAACGTGGTGCCGTGGAAATGGACTGTGAATATTGCAATCAACACTATCACTTTGATGCCATTGATATAGAAAGCATATTCAACATGACCGACGCGCCAGAACGGCCACAATGATGAACAGGCACCCGAGCCGGCGTTAAGCCGGCTTTTTTGTACGTCATCAGTACCGGTGTAACCGCCAAAAAACACCGGGCATGGCTTGGCTTTTCGTGCCGTTATGGCTGCAGCAAAATGCGGTCGATGATGATTATTTTATTAATAAAGATATATAGATAATGCTGATATTCTTAACCAAAAATGGACGTAAAATTAAACTTTCTAAAGGTGTAATAAATATCTATAAATCATTTGCAAGATATGTTAATTTTTCGCTGGATGATGGATTTTTGACGTTTTTCAAAAATAGAAAACCAGGTTTTTATTATTCCGTTTTTGCAAGGAAGCAAACTGACATAACACTATTTAACAGATTCAGATGCAATACATGAAGTTCGGGATTCTAAATAACAAAAAACATTTTATCCTGTTTAATTAACAACCTTGCCTTTGGGTATTTCATTGGGGCCTTTATGAAGTTTGAAAAACTGAACTATACCTCGCTGGTTGTGTATGAATCCATGTGTCGCCATAAGAATGCCGGTTTGGTCTCCAACGAGCTGTCGATGAGCGTTTCCGCCATCAGCCGCCAGTTGGCCCTCTTGCGGGACATCTTTCAGGACACCCTGTTCATCCGCCGTGCCTACGGTTTCGTCCTCACCGACAAAGCCACCAAAATGCTCCCCTATGTGCGTGATATTTTAAGCAAATACGATAATTTGCGCACCAGCTACACCATGTTCTCGCCAGCGGCATCCACCGGGCATTTTCGCATTTATGCCTATGATGAATTCACTTACACCATCAACAAAGTCATTTTTGAACGGATTGCCACCCAGGTGCCGGACGTCACTTTTGAGGTGAGAACCCTAGCCGCCAACTGCAGCCGGGCCCTGGAAAACGGCGATATCGATTTTGCGGTGATTTATGAAAATTTCGGCGGGGATAAAATAAGGGGCGAGATGATCTCTCCCACCGAAGACATATATCTTCTTTCCCGGAACAACCATCCGGTTTTGGAAACCCCGCTGGCTGTTGACGATATTATTAAATGCAAATATATCTGCCTTGATAATTTTAATGATTTGGATTCTCCATTAATAAAGCAACTGGCATTATCGGAAGGGAAAGATATTGATGTGATTGGCGCCACGGATAATATCGCCTCCCTTGGGCGGCATATTCTTGATACCAACTGCATCTCCATGACCTGCAATGCCTTTACCTGTGAATATTTTACCGGAGTACCGGGGATCCAGGTCACGCGCCTGTCCCGGGAGTTCAGTGAAAAACTGCTGAGTTTCATTCAGGTTGGGCGCACCCCCGGTAACTATCTGGTGTATTCCGAAATTAACAGCTCGCCTTTGCACCAATGGCTGAAAACCCAGTTGTTTGAAGGGATCCAGGACGAGTGGTACAGCGGTGTGGAGATGCTTACCAAGCAAGCACAATAAACGTGATATAAAAAAACCGTCTGGGGAGAACAGACGGTTGGAAAAAAATGCCTCATCCGGACATCCCTGCCCGGAGAAGACATTGGCGAGTGATTAGATTTTCTTGATGGCTACCGGTACCCCGTGACGGGCAGTGGAGCCAAAGGTGCGGTCACGATACAGGCTGGCGCCCTTGCGGGTTGGGTCAACCACGTTAAAGGTGTTCACCGCAATCCCTTCACCACGGCTGGCAACCCCCGGAATTTCCTTACCGTCCACGGTCACGGCCTGAGCCCCGAACTGGGTATGACCATAACCGGTACACACCACAATGGTGCCTTTGGCCACGGTTTTGTCTGCCTGAACCACACCTTCGATGGTGGTGCCTTTAGGCGACAGAAGCTGCGCTTTATCACCGGATTGCAGCTGATAGCGACGGGCGTCATCTTCATGCATCTGGATAAAGTTGGCTTCGCCAAGCGCGGTAATTCTTGGCAATACCGCAGAATACGGACTACGCAAGTGCGACTTAAAGGTGGAGAACACAAAGGGATAATCCTTGTTGTTCCAGTGTTCCCTCACCGCAGAACCATCCCAGAAACGGTCCACATCATAGATGGGCTGACCATCCAGATACTGGCCGGTGTAGGAATCTTTAATCCGGGCCAGGGATTCGTTGTATAGCTGGAATTGGGTATCCATGCGGATGGCCGGATTGAGGAATTCTCCCTCATAGCGTTGTTCCAGACGCTCGTAACGGCCCCCACGGGTCAACATGAACAGGGTGGCATCCAGCTCTTGGGGTTTCAGGCGCTGTTTGAATACCGGCAGCACCCTATCCACACTGGTCAACTCGATATCTTCCGCTGTGGGCGCTGGCAGCACTTCACCTGTGTGTGCCACGTTGGCAAACAGGGGCACGTAAAAATCTTCAGGCACATTAACGGCATAGCTGTTGCCGTTCACGTCTTTGAAGGCGTTGTCGCCAAAGCCCGGCAGCTGCAGTTTTTTACTTACGTCAATCAGGAACTGCTCCATGTTCACATGGTGGCCTTCCTGGGTTTTGGCAGTTCTTGGCTCAACAACCGGTACACAGGCCACATCGCCGATATATTCACTGCCCCACATTCTGGACAGTGCCCACTGCTCGTACTGCAGTGAGTCTGGCACCAGATAGTCGGCGTAAACGTTGGTTTCGTTGATGTAAGGGTCAATGCCGATGATCAGCCCCAGCTGTTTAGGATCCTTAATGGCGTCAATCACCTGATCCCCAAGGCCTGAACAGTTATAGATGGGGTTGGTAGACCAGTTGATCCAGGCTTTGAACTGGAACGGGTTGGCATTGGCATGGGCCACCAGCATTTCGCCGCTGTTTTCCTGCACAATGGTGTTGTTCCAGGGCTGGTTGGACGGATAAGGGTCAATCCCCTTGGCCACTTTCTGGCGGTATTCGTCACTTTCTTCATAGTTGCCAGAACGCTCGGCGTTAAAGCCTTCAGGCTCGGCCTGCTCAAAATCATTGAGGTTATACAACGGGCCGTCAAAGATGTCGTACATCACCGCAAAACCGCAACCGCTCATGTGGTGCATGCCGCCTTTGGCATTATGGGCACCCACCATGGTGGCCAGCATGATCAAGGCAAAGGCGAACTGGCCGCCATCGGAGGCGTTACAGCCGGTATTGGTTTCAATGGAAACCCGGCGACCATGGGAGGTAAATTCCGTGGCCAGCGCTTCAATTCTTTCCACCGGAATACCGCAACGGGCGCTATAAACCGCCATGGGTTGCTGGTTAACCCGTTTTTTCAGCAAAGAGAAAGCGGTTTCCACCTGTACCTGCTGGCCATCGGCCAGGGTAACCGGCCCTTCATAGAAGAGTTCTGCCAGTGATTCGCTGTCGCTGGTGACCGGTTTGCCGTCTTCGGCGTTAATCACCATTTTCACGTCGGCAGTGCCCAAGCCGCAGGCTTCGGCGGTAAGGAACTGGCGATACAGCGGATGTTTGGCATCTGTCACCACCAGATAGGTGGCGTTGGTGTAGTTCACTTCGCCATGCTTGTCGGCGCAGGCCTGGCTGGGTGCCTGCAAGTAAGTAGCGTGATAACGCTGATGGTTAATCACGTACTGCAACATGGCAAACATCAGCGCGGTGTCACCACCGGCGCGCATGGGGATCCATTCGCTGTTTTGGGCATCGGTTTCAGAGGTCAGCGCCCGCAGAATAGGGTCAATCACCACATATTTGAAATCAGGACGATCGGCACGGGCAGTGGCCAGCCGGCGGGAGCCGGAGTTCAGGCTCAGGCCGCTCAGCCCCGGGTTGGTACCGATGAAAATGGCAAATTCACATTCATCATAATCGGTGGTGGGCAACGCCATTTCATCCACGGCATCAAAACAGCCCAAGGCGCAGCCTGCCACCTGTTGGTGACCGCAGTAGGAGTCTTTGGTCCCGATATTGGGGGTGCCCCAGGCGTGATGAACAAACCGCGCCATGAAGTCGGTACGAATGCCCTGTTCGGAAGAGGTGGACACAAACAGCTGGTTTTTGACTTTACCAAAATCCGGGTAAGCCGCATTGGCCAGCGCCGGATTGCTGTAAATGGCCTGCAGACCGTCCACATGGCCCTCACCAAATAGGTCGCCACCTTCAGTGACTTCTTTGAGCAGCTGCTCGTAAGAGATGGTTTTCCATTGGTTTTCACCACGTTTGCCCACCCGTTTCAGGCAGGAGGTCACCCGGTGCTTGTCATTGAAGGCATCAATCACCGCATTGCCACGGCCACACAGGGTTGCCCGGTTGGTCTGGCTGTACTCTTCAGTGCCAGACAAGCGATACATGGCGTCTTTGGGGGACACGTCCAGGGCAAACGGCTGACCGGCATTGCTGGTCAGTGAATAGGGGTTACCGATAACCCGCACCACTTTATCGGTCTCGTTATCAATACTGACACGGGCACCGCACACGTTGAAGCAGCCATAGCATTTGGAAAAGGCAAAACGCTGTTTCGGGTTGCGGATCAACTGCTTGTTTTCATCAAAATAGTAATCGGGCTTGATGGACGTTGGGGCATATTTATCAATGTCTTTATCGTCCAGTGTCGGCACTTTGCTTGTTTCAGCCTTGGCTGGACCGGCACCTGCAAGTGCGGCCAGCGAACTTGCTTTAAGAAATTGTCTACGATCCATAATGTTACCTCTGCCACTCTTGAGGGAATTTCAAACTGAAAGCGGTGTTGCTTTCTTCCTGAGTCAACCCGATATAAAACACATTGGGTTCGGTATGTTTACCCGACTGCAGTACCAGTGGATTTTCCTTCTCGATGAGCTTGGCAATTTCACTGTTTTTGTCATTGATATCGCCAAAAATCCTGGCGCCACCGGTGCAGGTTTCCACGCAGGCGGGTAACAGCCCGCGGGAGGTGCGGTGGATACAGAAATTGCACTTATCAACAGTGCCGGTATTGGAATTGGTAAAACGCACCGCGCTGTACGGACAGGCCTGAATGCAGTAGTTACAGCCCACGCACAAGGTGGAGTCCACAACCACAATGCCGTCTTCAGCCCGTTTGAAAGTTGCACCGGTAGGGCACACCTTGACGCAGGACGGTTTTTCACAGTTGTTGCACAGCAATGGCAGGTTCAGCACAAAAGGCTTGCCTTCACGCTCGGCCACCGCCTGATACACTTCAGTGCGGTGCTCATCCGGCCGGTTGCCGTTTTCGTTACCGCAGGAAACCACACAGGCCTTGCAACCGTTACAACGACGCAAGTCCACCAGCATGGCCAGGTGTTTGCCACCCTTGGCGCGGATATTACTGATGGCGCCGGCAGCGGATACAAAAGAGATTGAGGCTGCGCCTACCGCACCACCAGCCAGAACCTTCAGCATCTTTCTTCTATCTAACATAATCGACTCCTAATAATACTGACCGGCCAGCAGCACTGAGTAGCGCAGGCAGAAGGCGCCGATGAGCGTAAGCAGTGCGATGAAATATTCCACCGTGCAGTGCAGCTGCAGGTGACCCTTGATAGCGACCAGATTGATTAGCAGTGGCAGCACCAACCCCAGTAACACGGCACCACCCCACCAGAAAGCGCCAGCAGCGGTGGCAAGGCCCAGCAGGTTGTCAAATCCGTTAACCAGGCTGACGTTACGTACGGAGTAGGCGAAAATCAGCAGTGCCAGCAGCTCCAGCACCAACAACACGGTATCGGCCTTGGCAAAGCGGTGTTGCTCATCACCCAGACGAATGGCGGTACGGATAATCAGTACCAAACCCACCCCGCTGGACAATGCCGACAACAGGAAAATGATGACCAGAATACTGTTTGACCACACGATGTTATGGGAGATGTCACCAATCAGCAGTGCGGTGTAAGCGGCCACGCAAACGGCCAGCACCATGTTGATAACGGCCAATGCACTGTTGGGTTTTCCGGCCTTTTTGGACAGATAAAACGATGCGCAGTACAACACTGACAGGATAATCATGAAGGTGAGCAGCCAAGTACCGATGCTCATCATGGAGCTGGGCTGGAAGGTCATGAACAGCCTGAAGGCGCGAATTAACTTGTCGACGTCCATATGGCTCAGGCCATACTGGAAAGTGGTCAGGTCAAAGGCAATCATCGCGGTGCCCACAATCAGCATCACGGTGCCCGCCAGTGCGCTATAGCGCGATAATTTGAGTTGCCCTTGTTCGGCAATCTTACCGGTAACGGTTAACAGGCCGCTGATGAATAGCGCACCCGCTCCGGCACCGGCAAAAAACAGATAGGCGGCAACCAGTATGCCCCAATGAATTTCACTCATGCTTTTACCCTTATTAAAAAGCAAAACCTAACCAGTGAACGACACCATTTTATTTGTTAAATAATCATCATGAAGACACTACCCAATAGCCCATGCGAATATTTTTAACAGGCAACACAAGCTATTGGATAATATTGGTCCACAACAAATTAAAAATGGCTTTTATCACTATTTTGATTAGCTATTTTATTTGCTATTTTGCTTTCTCAATTTTACTGGTTGAAAAATGAATCCATGCAAAACCGATTCATAATATGAGATGCAACATTTAACCTGTCGGCTTTATTGATAATCATATTATTCATTTGGTTTTTCATACTCATCTTAGAAAGTGACTTCAACACCCACCAATGCGTAACCATGATCAAATTCATGGTAAGTGCCACCGGCCATTAAATTTACATGTTCATGTACGGCCCAGGTAACGGTTGCTGCCAGGTCATAAAAATTGTCATCTTCATAACCAAAAGCGCCGTCATCATCAAAATAGTAACCCACGTGCATGGTCAAGCTCAGGTCATCAGCCAGTGCGTAATCATGTTCTGCCTGGCCATACCAAGACTTGATGTCCTGGTCGTAATACACGGAAGCGCGGCTATCACCGTAAAAACCGGTCAGGCCCCATTCGGTGTTGTGGCTCGCATCGCCATAGGTATAAACGTTAACGTCAGCCTGAATGGCAAAATCATCATTAATATCATGATAATAGCCAGCATAGTAATCCAGTTCGTAGTCATTCACGCGGTCGCCGTCATCATCGCGATAACGATAGCTTTCAGCACTGATCCCGGCAAATGCGCCACTGTCATGTTCCAGCGTAACGCTGCCCTGAATTGAAGGGTCTTCAAGACTCAGGGTCATCCCACGCCAAAGGTAGTCATTTACCAATAATGCATTGCCACTCACACTAAAATCATTGGCATAGCTCGGCACGGCAAGCAATAAAGCGCACAAAGGTGTTAAATGCATAACTCGCATTATTTTCTCCTCGTCTATAGTTATTATTGGCAATAGCCATTTTTATTTATGTCCCCAATATATTTGGAGAGGATTGCCTCACGAGCGCATTGTAACCACGAGGATTAGCTACAGATGTGATATTTCTCACAGTGGATCTGGGGTATTTATGCTTTTGTGAATAGTGACTTTTATTGCAATTTTCGGGAAATGCATTTTTTAATTTGCGGGTTTTGCACAACGCTCATTTTTTAATCTAAATACTAAAGGGCAGTTTTTGAGTATATATCAAAAAGAGACAAAACAGCCTGAACGCATAATTACATAATAACCAAATATTATTTATTCGTCATTATTTTAAATAATGAAACACGGGATTATTCCCCATAAAAATAACCCACAGCACATTACATAATGGGCTGCGGGTTATTATTTGGGCCATTAATCAAATCCTATTGGCATTCATCGGCAATCAACCCTGCAGCTTCACCCACCAATGCCAGTTTTTGCTGTCGTGTCAGCTTTTTAACCTGCACTTCCCGCTTCAGTGCCTGGCTGCGGTTGCCCACCGTTTCCTGATACACCAGTTGCAAAGGCCCCCGCCCTCGCAGGTATTTGGCGCCACGACTGCCACCTTGGTGTTCGGCAAAACGGCGAGCCACATCGGTGCTCACCCCGGTATATAACTCACCATTGCGGCAACGGATGATATACAGCGACCAGCGGTGCATCAGTAGCCCAATAACCCCAACAGGAACGCATATTCCAGCGCAGTATCCTCATAGCTGCTGTAGCGTCCGCTTTTGCCGCCGTGCCCGGCAGCCATATCGGTGTGCAGCAGTAACAGGTGCTTATCGGTTTTATAGTCACGCAACTTGGCCACCCACTTGGCCGGCTCGAAATACTGCACCTGGGAGTCATGCAAACCACTGGTCACCAAAAGGTGGGGATAATCCTGATGCTTTACATTGTCATAGGGAGAATAGCCGAGCATGTAGTCAAAATAGGCTTTTTGCCGGGGGTCGCCCCATTCATCGTACTCATTGGTGGTCAGCGGAATCGATTCATCCAGCATGGTGGTGACCACATCCACAAACGGCACATGGGCGGCCACGGCCAGATACAGCTCGGGGGCCTGATTGAGGACCGCGCCCATCAGCAACCCACCGGCACTGCGCCCGGCGGCCACCACTTTGCCTGGCGCGCCATATTTTTCTGCCAGCAATCCCCGGGTCACGTCCACAAAATCGTTGAAACTGTTTTGCTTGTGCAGCAATTTACCCGCTTCGTACCAGCGCCGTCCCAGCATTTCACCGCCTCGCACATGGGCAATGGCATACACCACGCCACGGTCGAGCAAGCTGATGATGTCATCCCGGAACTCGGGTTCAATCACCGCGCCATAGGCACCATAGCCGTAGACATACAGCGGATTGCTGCCGTTACGGCTGAACTTGTCTTTGCGATACACCAGGGTGACCGGTACCGGCGTGCCGTCCCGGGCGGTGATCCGCAGCCGTTCGGTACGGTAGTTATCAGCCGCAAACCCGCCCAGTACCTTGTCTTGCTTGAGCAGGGTGCGACGCCCTGGGAAATCCAGCTGGTACTGATAAATGGTTTCCGGGGTGGACGGGCTGGAGTAATACACCCGCAGTTCACGGCTGTGCTGAGAGGGATTGGCATCCAGCCCCACCACATAGGCGGGATCATCAAAAGGCAAGTCGTAACCGCGGCTGGGGTCGCTGTCGGGATAAATGCGGATATGGCTCAACCCCATCTCCCGGGTCTGCAGTACCAGAAAATCATCCAGCAGCAAAAAGTCTTCCAGCAATACATCGGCATCATGGGGGATCACCTGCTGCCACAGCGCCTGATTGCCGGCTTTGGCGATGTCCACTTTCATCAACCGGAAGTTTTGCGCCTGCCAGTTGGTCAGGATATACAGTTCATTGCCCCGTTTGGCCACGCTGTACTCCATGCCTTCCTGCCGTGCCAGCACCGGCAGAAACGTGCCCAATGGGGCGTTGGCATCCAGCAACGACACTTCGCTGGTGGTGGTGTTTTCGTGGGTCAATACGATGTGGGTTTCATCCAGGGTTTTGCCAAGGTCCAGATAGTAGGAATCATCCTGCTCCCGGTATACCAGCACGTCTGCCGTTTGTGGCGTACCCAGCTTATGACGGAATACCCGATCCCCCAGCAGGGTTTGCGGGTCTTTGGCAATGTAAAACACGTAGCGGCCATCGTTGCTCCACACCATGGCACCATCCACATTGGTCAAGGTGTCTGGCAGCAACTGACCGCTATTGAGATCCTTGAAATGCACGGTATAAATGCGGCGACTTAAGGTGTCTTCGGCAAAGGCCAGCACGGATTCATCCGGGCTGATGCTGGTATCACCCAGGCTGTAAAACTCATGGCCGGCCGCCCGCTGGTTCACATCCAGCAACACCATTGCCGGCCCTTTCTGGGTGCTGCTGCGCACCAGCACAGGATACTCCTGATGGGGGCGATACTGGCGGGAATACCAATGGCGGTGCCAACGATAAGGCACCGAGCTGTCATCCGCCGTCATTCTGGCGGTGAGCTCTTTAAACAGTTGCTGCTGCAATGGCTTGAAAGGCCCAAGCTGCGCCTCGGTATAGGCGTTTTCCCGATGCAGATGCGCCAACACCTGTGGATTGCTGCGGCTGTCATCCCGCAGCCAGTAATAATTGTCGACCCGGGTCACCCCGTGCAGAGTCATTTCATGGGGAACTTTGGCGGCCACCGGCGCCGTGATTTCGGTTTGTTGTGTCATACTTTCGCATCCGCACATAAAAAGTGCCGTGCCTGCCAATCCAAGAGATATCAACAGTCTGTTCATGAGCCTTTCCCTATTATGCTACCGCGAAAACCAGGCGGCGTCTCATGGCCAACCCCACGGGCCCCAATACTACGGGCCCCAATACTATAGTGACCGGCAAGCGTGACCACCGCAAGTGCTGCCCAAGAAATGTGACCTGCCGTCTTGTTATTTATGCCCACGGGGCGCATGCTGCCAGATGCCCGATGAAAATCGGGAGGTATTCTCAGGGCGGGGTGCAATTCCCCACCGGCGGTAAATCGCCCACAGCGAAAGCCCGCGAGCGCCTGACATCCTGTCAGGGTCAGCAGATCTGGTGACATCACTTGCCGTGATCATTCCAGAGCCGACGGTGTTGCCAGTGTGACTGGCTCAGTCCGGATGAAAGAGAATATGACAACTGCCATTCAGTCTGTCTTTCAGGCGTCCGTCACTGCATTGCAGTGGCAGAGCCATTTCTTTCTTGCCCTGATTCTGGAAAATTCACGTTGTAATTTAAGGACTTTTACCATGAATCAGTCATTGTTAAGCCCCTTTGGCACGCCCAAAGAACGGGTGGAAACCGCGCTTGAGCACCTGCGCGCCGGTTTGGGCGTATTGGTGGTGGATGATGAAGACCGGGAAAATGAAGGCGACATGATTTTTGCCGCCGAAAGCCTCACCGCCCAACAGATGGCGCTGCTGATCCGCGAAGGCAGCGGCATTGTTTGCCTGTGTTTAACCGACGAGAGGGTCAAGGCGCTGGATTTGCCGCCCATGGTGACCACCAATACCAGCCAGTACGGCACACCGTTTACCGTGAGCATTGAAGCCCGTGACGGCGTGACCACCGGCGTGTCTGCCGCTGATCGGGTGACCACCATCAAGGCCGCCATTGCCGATGATGCCAAAGCCGAGCACTTGGTGCGTCCCGGCCATGTCTATCCGCTGCGGGCCCAGCCTGGCGGCGTATTCAGCCGTCGCGGTCACACCGAGGCCACCATTGATTTGATGAAGCTGGCAGGACTCAAGCACGCCGGGGTATTGTGCGAAGTCACCAATCCGGATGGCACCATGGCACGCCTGCCACAAATCATCCGCTTTGGCGCAGAGCATCAGATGCCGGTACTCACCATTGAGGACATCGCCGGTTACCGCCAGTCGCTGCTGGCCAACGCGGGGTAAACCTGCGGTTGGCACACAATGAAAAAAGCAGCCTTGGCTGCTTTTTTGTTGGCGACACAGTTCACTGTTATTGTTTAAATTCCCGGTAAAATCCCAAGGAAATTATCGGCGGAAGCATAGCCAGCCAGCCTGAGCGTGGCATAATGGCCGCCAGAAATATTCACCGTTAGATTAAGGTTGATCTATGTCGATGTCTCAGGATCCTTGTGCCCGTCCCCAGTTATTGCATCCCGACGAAGCAGTGCCCATGTTGCTGCAGCAGATTATCCCCCTGTATGAAACCGAAACCGTTCCCCTGAGTGAAGCCCTCGGGCGCATTCTGGCAGAGGATTTGTGCAGCAGCATCGAACTGCCTCCCTTTAATAATTCGGGGATGGACGGCTACGCCTACCGCTTTGCCGACCTGCCGGGCAAGGGCACCCTTACGGTGATTGGCAAATCCTTTGCCGGCCATCCTTATCACGGTGAATATCGTCCCGGCAGCTGCATCCGCATCATGACCGGTGCCACCGTGCCCGAAGGCTACGACACCGTGCAGATGCAGGAATATGCCACAGTGGACGGCACCCAGGTCACACTGGAGCCTTGCAGCGAGCAATGGGAAAACGTGCGCCTTCGCGGCGGCGAAATGGCTGCAGGCACCAAAGTGCTCACCAGTGGCACCGAGATCCGCGCCGCCGAAATGGGCATTATCGCCACCTTGGGCATCAGCCATTTGCGGGCATACCGCCGCGCACGGGTAGCGTTTTTCTCCACGGGTGACGAGCTTCGCCCCATTGGCAGTGAGCTGGCGCCTGGGCAGATTTACGATTCAAACCGCTATTCCATCAAGGCCTTGCTCATGAAAGCCGGCGTGGAGTGGATTGATTTGGGGGTTATCAAGGATGACCCGGAAGCCATCCGTCAGGCCTTTCGTGAAGCCGCCGCCAAAGCCGATATGGTGCTCACCTCGGGCGGCGTATCCGTGGGCGATGCCGACTTCACCAAACAGGTACTGGATGAAGAAGGCAAAATCACCTTCTGGAAACTGGCCATGAAACCTGGCAAACCCTTTGCCATGGGTAAAATCGGTGATGCGGTATTTTGCGGCTTGCCGGGCAACCCGGTGTCGTCCATGGTGACCTTCTACAAACTGGTATTACCGCTGCTGCGCAAATTGCAGGGGCATAAACCCGCCTCCACCTTGCAGTTGCAAGCGGTACTGACCAGCGCCATTCGCAAGAAACCCGGCCGGGTGGAGTTCCAGCGGGGCATTCTCAGTCAGGGCAGCGACGGCAAGTTGCAGGTGTGTACCACCGGGTCGCAGGACTCCTCCCAGTTAAGCTCCATGCATCTGGCCAACTGCTTTATCGTGCTGGCCCAGCAGCAGGGAAACACCCAGGCCGGAGAACTGGTCACCGTCGAACCCTTTAACCCAGTGCTGTGCTAACGGAGCCACTTATGGAGCAGTTTGACGATATTCTCAGCGACAGCGAAATGCTGCGTTACAGCCGCCAGATCTCCATTAAGGGCATGGATATCGAAGGGCAGGAACAACTGAAACAGGCCAAGGTGCTGATGATTGGCGCCGGCGGTCTTGGCTGCACTGCGGCCCAGTATCTGACCGTTGCCGGCATCGGCCAGCTGACGCTGGTGGATTTTGATACGGTGGAGCTGTCAAACCTGCAGCGCCAGGTGCTGCATCTTGATAAAAACGTGGGTCAACCCAAGGTGCTCTCAGCCCGGGAAAGCCTGCAACAGCTCAATCCCCATGTGGCAATCAAGACCCTCAACCAAGTGTTGGATGATGACGAAATTGACGCGCTGGTGGCCAACCACAGCATTGTGCTCGACTGCACCGACAACGTGGCCGTGCGCGAGCAGCTGAACCGCGCCTGTTTCCATCACAAGGTGCCGCTAGTGTCTGCCGCCGCCATCCGCATGGAAGGGGTGATCACCGTCTTCAACTATCAGGAGCACATGCCCTGTTATCACTGTTTTGCCAGTCTGTTCGGCGAGCAGCAGCTGAGCTGTGTGGAATCCGGCATTCTGGCCCCCGTGGTGGGCATGATGGGCTGTTTACAAGCCACGGAGGCCATCAAGGTCATCTGCCAACTGGGCAAGCCCCTGTACGGCCGCTTGCTGATGGTGGATGCGCTGACCATGGAGTTTCGCGAAATGAAATTGCCCAAACAGCCTCACTGCCCGGTTTGTCAGCCCTGACCCCTCTTGCCCGCATTGGCGGGCATCTGGCTCAACACCGGGGTGTTTGAGCCAAAAATCTTTTTTCTCTATGTGTCATTTGTGCTGCGGCCATGGCAAATCCCACGGGGATTGCCAGAGTTGCCGCTGCGCCGCAACCTCAGCACTCAAAAATGCCGCGCCGGTGTCAGGCGGGCACAAATAGCGGTAATGCCGCCCTTGCCAGCAAAACTCCAGCCCGTAGGCATGCAGATAACCGCGTTCGGCTGCACTTTCGGCCGCGCCATAAAGGGGATCCCCAAGAATGGGCACGCCGATGCTGCCCAGCGCCACCCGCAGCTGATGGGTTTTGCCACTCAAGGGTTTTAGCAGGTACAGGCGCAGGCCTGCCGCCACCGACTGGCTGAAAAACTGGGTGGTGGCCGGGTTGTGGGTGGTGCGCAGCAGTTTGTACATGCCCCGGCGGGATTTGGCCATGTCCCCCACTATCCAGCCCTGTTTCTTTTTCGGTTTGCCTTCTGCCAGTGCCAGATAATATTTCTGCACCTGATGATGGCTGAACAGTGCGGTAAATCCTGCCGCTGCCGCCGATGAACGCGCCAGCAACAACAAACCTGAGGTCATGGTATCAAGGCGGTGCACCGGATACAGTGGCTGCTGCAAGTTGGCAGACAACTGGGCCACCAACCCGGCATTGCCATCCTGGCTGTGAAAATGCACACCGGGGGCTTTGTCCACCACGATAAAATCCGGCTCACAGGCCAGTAAACGGTAAGGCTGGGTCATTACAACGGTCTTCTCAAGCGCCCGGGAATGTCAAAATCACCTTCAAACCCGGCTGGTTGTCCAAAAGGGTGATTGTCGCATGATGGCGCGATAAAATCGCCTTTACCATGGATAATCCCAAACCGCTGCCCTGTTGGTGGCGACTGGGATCCAGCCGCACCAGCCGTTCAAACACTTTTTCCCGCGCTGCGGCGGGAATGCCCGGGCCATTATCGCTGATTTCAATGCTGCGCCCCTGCTGGCAAATACGGATGCAGGCCCCCTTGCCCGCATATTTGATGGCGTTATCCACCAAATTGAACAATGCCTGGAACAACAGGTGCTTGTCGCCGGAAATCACGCAGTCCTCAGTGGTTTCCAGCACCAGTGTTTGCTGCTGTTCTTCGGCCAGCGCTTCGGCCATTTCCCGCAAATCGGCACACAACTCATGCAGGCTTACCGGTTGCAGCTCCAGGGTTTGCTGCCCCTCTTCGATGCGGGTCAGCGACAACATGGCATTAAAGGTGGCAAGGCAATGATCCAGTTCATCGGTGAGCTCGCCACAGCGCTCCGCCAGTTTTTCCGGCGGCTGATAGGGCAGTTGCTCCAGCCCGATGCGCAGATGGGAGAGGGGCGTGCGCAAATCGTGGGCAATATTGTCGGTCACCCCCCGCACCGCCCGCAAATTATGCTCCAGGGTATCCAGCACCCGATTGAATTGGGTGGCCAGCAAATCAAACTCATCCTGCTGGTGGCTCACCGGCAAGCGGGTATTGTAATAGCCTTGTTCAATGCGCTCACTGAGCCGGTTGTACTGCACCAGTCGCCGCAATAACCCCTTGGAAAACAGATAGCCCACAACCAGTGCCAGTACGATGGTCAATGCCAGTGCCATCAGTGCGGCGCTGACAAATTTATCAATCAGTGCCGCCAGATGATCGGTGCGGGTGGCAATCAGCACCGGGCCGTAACGGGTCATCACCACGCCGCCGGTGAGGATGTGGATTTTTTCCGGGCCGCCGGTAAAGATGGGAAACTCCCGGGTATTGGGCAGCAGCGGCATGTTTTCCGGCATCAAGGTGAGCGCGCCCACCATCTCCACCCCGCCCTGCCAGGCAATCAGGGCGGTGCGGGAATCAGAGGCGCGGATTTGCGCTGCAAATGCCCGGCGATCCACCGTCAGCGATAACTGCTGGTAACGCTGGGCCTCCGACAACAGGTGCTGGCGTACCTGGGTTTGCTGCTCGTGCACCAGTTGCCGGTACAGCACCAGCAACAAGGCACCGATAATCAAGGTCACCAGTACCGAGAAAATCAACGTAATGCGCCAAGCGCTGCTGCGCAGCGGTTTAATAGCCTTTGCGAAGACGATAGCCGGCACCTCGCACGGTTTCAATCAGGTTGCCATGCCCCAAATCTTCAAATTTCCGCCGCAGTTTGGCAATGTGCACATCAATCACGTTGGTGCGGGGGTCGAAGTGATAGTCCCATACCGCCTCAAACAGCAAGGTACGGCTGACCACCTGATTGGCATGTTCCATCAGGTACTTGAGCAACAGGAACTCCTTGGGCTGCAGTTGCAGCTCGGCGTCATCCAGTGTCACCCGCCGGGTCAGCAGTTCCATGCGCAGCGCCCCGACCTGCAAATCCGTGGTTGCCGGCTGGGACTGGCCGCGCTGCATCAATTTTTCTGAGCGTACCAAGAGCTCTGAAAACGCAAACGGCTTGGTCATGTAATCATCGCCGCCGGCACGCAGGCCCTTGACCCGCTCATCCACATGGCTGAGCGCCGACAAAATCAGCACCGGGGTTTTATCGCCCTGCCGCCGCAGGGTTTCCAGCAGGGTCAGCCCATCCAGCGATGGCAGCATGCGGTCAAGGATAAGCAGGTCAAACTGTCCGGACTCCGCCTGAGCCAACCCTTGCAAGCCGTCACCTGCGGCTGCTATCTGGTGCCCCTGCGCCTGAAACCCTTTGACGATATACTGCTGGGTGGTCACATCATCTTCTACCAGTAATATTTTCATCGGTTAGTCCCATTTCAGTAACGGCAGCTGCCGCTGATGTTCAATGTCAAATGCCAGATTGTAGCTGCCGTGTTCATCCAGTATTTTCAGCTCCAGATAGCTGATCCCCAAATCCTGATCCAGTAATGCCTGCTGCAGGTAACCCGGATGTTGGGCCAGTAAGGGACGGGCTAACGCCGACAGGGTTTGCCGGCGCTCGCGCAGCAACAATGCCAATGCCAGCACCGGCGCTTCTTTGGCAAGAGGGCTGGCACTGCGCTGCAATACCTGGCCCTGACGGCCATCCAGCACCAGTTTGTGCTGCAGGCGGGTGCCCGGATCCACCAAGGTAAACTGGTATTGCAGCTGCTCATCTGCCACCCGGGCGCGGTATTGCATCACCTCACCCAAATGCAGGGCGGCAGCCATGTCAATGGCATCAAGTGGCCGCAGGTGCTGGCCATCTTCAAAATAACTCAATAATGGCGCGGCACTTGCCATGGCAGCGAAGCACCACAATAACATTGCCAGCATCAGCCTCATGATACCTCCATTCAAATAACGCCCGCAGTGCCCGTAAATAAGCGTTCATGCCCCACTCATGCTGCCATCACCCACCTGCACCAGGCGTGAGGGCAACCTTGGGGTTAGCGCTATTTGGCCATTCGGACATTGGCTGCCATTACCGCCCCAATGGCGGATAAACTTGGGGGTTCAGTATACGAAAGGATGGAATAACCCTGTATGGAAACAAGATTAAGTTTTGATCATCTCAGTCATCCACTGCCGATTATTCGGCTTCCAGCAGATGGATAAGTTCCGATTTAAGGGCAACATCGGTTTGTTGCCCTGCCGTCAGTGCCAGTTTTTGCACCAGATGCAGCGGCAGTTCGGCCTGAAGCTGGTAAGCCACCCCGGCAATGCTGGCCACCAGCCGCACGGATTCGCCCATCACCAGCAGTGAGTCAATGGTGACCGACAACTTGTTGTAACTGCGGCTCAGGCGTCCGCTACTGATGGCGTTAAAACGGATGCCCTGATTGGGGATCACCCAGCGCACCCGGCTTCCTGGGGCCTCGCCCGGCGGTGCATCGCAGGCAATCTGCTGCTCACCAAATTGCAGCCATTGCAGTTTCTGCTCAGGATCATAGTGCAGTACCGTGGCATCGAAAATGTTCCGCAGCCCCATTTGCCGCGCCACCGCTTCATTACGGGGCTTTAGCAGCACCTGCCGTGGCTCGCCCTGTTGCAGGATTTGCCCGCCACTGACCAACACCAGTTTGTCGGCCAACAACAACGCTTCGTTAATGTCGTGGGTGACCATAATCACCGGTATTTGCAACTGGCTTTTCAAGCGGGCCAGCTCAATGTACAGGCGTTCGCGGGTTTCCCGGTCCAGCGCGGAAAAAGGCTCATCAAGCAGCAGCACCGAGGGCTCCCGGGCCAGTGCCCGCGCCAGCGCCACCCGCTGCTTCTGACCGCCTGACAACTGATGGGGCAAACGCTCTGGCAAGCCCTGCAGGTTTACCCGCTCCAACCATTGCCGGGCCCGCGGCTGTCGCTGGGATTTGGGCAGGTGATCCAGCCCTGCCATCACGTTGGCCTGGGCACTGAGATTGGGAAACAAACCGTAATGCTGGGGCACATAGCCCAAATGCCGCTGCTGGGGAGACAAATTGACGCCGGGGCCAAACCACAACTGGCCGCCACAGCGAATTTCGCCGCTTTGGGGCTGGTTAAGCCCGGCAATCATACGCAGCAAGGTGGTTTTACCGCCGCCGGAGGGGCCAACAACCGCCAGCAATTCACCGGCGCGGCACTGGAACTGTGCCTGCAAGGGAATGCCCTGCATCTGGGCTACCCGTACCTGCAAATCGCCCCGGCCGCTCATCGGTTACGCTCCATCCGCCGAGATAAGGCAGTGGTCAACGCCAGTGCAGACACCGCAAACACCAGCAGCAGCAACGACATGTTGCCTGCGGTGCTGAAATCAAACGCCTGCACGCTGTCGTAAATGGCAATGGAGATGGTTTTGGTTTCTCCGGCAATGGAGCCGCCCATCATCAACACCACGCCAAATTCGCCAAGTACATGGGAAAAACACAGAACCAGTGCAGTCAAGATCCCGGGCCAGGCCAGTGGCAGCTCTACCCGCAGCAGCTGTTTCAACCGCCCCATGCCACAACAGGCGCAGGCATCACGCACCTCCTGAGGCACCGCTTCGAAGGAGCGCTGGATGGGTTGCACTGCAAACGGGATATTCACCAGCACGGAAGCCAGCACCAAACCGGAGAAATGAAACACCAGCTGCACGCCGAAATATTGCTGCAACAGCTGCCCCAGCCAGCTCTCGCTGCCAAGATTCACCAACAGGTAGTAACCAATCACCGTGGGAGGCAGCACCAGGGGCACCATAATCAGTGCTTCCAGCCAGGATTTTCCGCGAAAATTTTCATAGGCCAGTGGCCGCGCGATAATCACCGCCAAGGGAATGAGGATCAGCACGCTGATGGCAGCCAGCTTTATCGACAACCACAGTGACTGCCAATCCATTACGGCACCTTGGGCAAACCAAAACCATAGGCGCTGAACACGGCCCTGGCAGGTTCACTTTGCAGATACTGGAAAAAATCCTGGGCCACGCTGCCGGCGTTGTTCAGCAACACCATGCGTTGGGTCAAGGGGCGGTGCTGTTCCTGGGGCAGGGCCAGATAACGCCCCCGCGCCTGAAACTGGGGGGCCAGCGCCAGGGATAACGCCACGATGCCCCCTTGGGCCGATCCGCTGAGGGCGAACTGGGCAGCCTGGGACACGTTTTCACCGTAAACGACGGCCGGTTGCAAATCCTGCCACAGGCCATGATGCTGCAACAGCTGTTTGGCGCGTTCGCCATAGGGGGCATGGGCCGGGTTGGCAATGGCAAAACGGCTTAACTTACCACTGGCCAGCAAGGCTTTTAACCCGGATAAATCTTCATCCAGCGTCAGGGGGGAGTTTTTCGGCGCCACCAGCGCCAGGCGGCCATAGGCGTACACCACGCCGTTATCCTGGGTCATGCCCGCATGCTGCAAGGCATCCACATATTTTTCATCCGCAGACAAAAACAGCTGGAAAGGGGCGCCGTGTTTTATCTGCGCCACAAAATTACCGGATGAGCCATAAGATACCCGCAGGTGATGCCCGCTGGCCTGCTGGTAATTTTTGACGATTTCATCCATGGCAAACTTGATGTTGGCCGCGGCCGCAATGTTGGGCGCCTCAGTGGATGCCCCCGCAGCCCACAATGCACTGCTCCAGCCCAGTAATAACAAGGTAAAACCACGCCAGAGCCACGTCATCATCAGGTTCCTTGCTCCCAGGCTTTTGCCGCTTGTTCGTCTGCGTCATGGGCATCCACCCAGCGCTTGTCGTCGCCGGTACCTTCCAGCTTCCAGAAAGGCGCCTTGGTTTTCAGGTAGTCGATAAGAAATTCACAAGCGGCAAACGCTGCCTTGCGATGGGCACTGCTGACGCCGATAAACACGATTTGCTCACCCAGGGACATGGTGCCCACCCGGTGGATGATGGTGACAAAGTTCAGCGGCCAGCGCTGCCGGGCCTGGGCGGTGATCTGCTGCAATACCGCTTCGGTCATCCCGGGATAGTGTTCCAGGGTCAAATCGGTGACCGCACTGCCATCGTTAAAATCCCGCACCTTGCCCACAAAGGTCACAATGGCACCATCCCCGGCGTCAGTGGCAATTTGGGCGTATTCTGCCGGCACATCAAAATCCTGTTGTTGTACACGGATACGGTCTTGCATGGTTAACCTCCGGTCACCGGCGGGAAGAAGGCCACTTCATCGCCGTCACGAATCGTCTCATGCCAGTTGCTGAGGGTCTGGTTAACCGCCACCAGCAGTTTGTCAGACGCCAACACCTGGGCCCATTTGTCGTTGGTGGCGGCCAGGTGCTCGCGCAACGCGGCGGCGGTCGCAATTTGCTCACTGGCCTCCACTTGAAGGGAAGCGGTACCGAGCAGTTCTCTGATTTGGGCAAAAAACAATACGTTAATCATAGTGCTACACCTTAAAATGTCCTGATTTTCCGCCGCTTTTTTCCAGCAGGCGCACGCCGGTGATGTGCATGTCTTTTTGTACCGCTTTACACATGTCGTAAATGGTCAGGGCCGCTACGGATACAGCGGTCAGCGCTTCCATCTCCACGCCGGTTTTACCTGCCAGTTTGCAACGGCTGGTAATCCATACCCGGTTGTGTTCAGGCTGTGCCGCCAAGTCCACTTCCACTTTGGTCAGCATCAAGGGATGGCACAAAGGGATCAGCTCCGAGGTTTTTTTGGCAGCCATGATGCCGGCCACCCGGGCAGTGGCGAATACGTCACCCTTGTGGTGTTTGCCGCTGATAATCATTTCCAGCGTGGCCGGAGCCATCTCCACATAGGCCTCGGCACGGGCTTCACGTTCGGTTTCAGACTTGGCAGTAACGTCCACCATATGGGCATTACCATCGGCATTGATATGGGTAAATGTTTCGCTCATCAAAAAGCTGCCTTAGTTGTCATTCAAAATATGGCGGTGACACCGCCGGACGCATTAACCGCCGATGGACGCCAGATGCTGGGTAACGCCGGTGATGCCCTGATGCAGGAAGTGCGTTTCTTTTTTCAGTTGCAATTGCTGATGCAAACGCGCGATTAACGCCTCCTGCTGTGCTGTACTTTGCAGTAAATCCCGCAAATCCAGCCCTTGTTCGGTAAACAGGCACAAGTGCAGTTTGCCGGTTGCGGAGACCCGCAGCCGGTTACAACTGGCACAAAAATCCTTGGAGTATGGCATGATAAGCCCAATGCGCCCCTGGTAATCGGGGTGGCTGAAATTTTGTGCCGGGCCATCATCTGCGCCGGGCTGGTCATATAGCCAACCGGCGGCCATCAGCCGCCCTTTAATGGATTCACCCGCCAGGTGATGCGCTTCGAAGTAGTCGTGCCCGAGGCCGGTTTCCATCAGCTCGATAAAGCGTAAATCGATGGGCGTGTGTTTAATCCAGTGCAGGAAACGGGGTAAGTCTTTGTCGTTAAGGTCTTTCAGCAGCACCGCATTGATTTTCACCCGCTCAAACCCCGCATTCAGCGCCGCATCCACGCCACGCATCACCTGATCGAAGCGGTTTTCACCAGTGATCTGGTAAAACATGCGCGGATCCAGGCTGTCCACGGAAATGTTAATGCGTCGCAGACCGGCGTCGTACCATTCCTGGGCGTTTTTCTCCAGGCGGTAGCCATTGGTGGTGGTGGCAATGGTATGAATGGCGTCGTTATCCGCCAGCACCCGCACGATGTCGGTAAAATCCTTGCGCAGTGTGGGTTCGCCGCCAGTAATGCGCACCTTGCGGGTGCCCACGTTGGCAAAAGCCGTCACCAGATGCTCTATTTCGCTGAGCGTAAGAAAAGACTGCTTACCATTGGGACGATAGCCGTCCGGCAGGCAATAGCTACATTTGAAGTTGCAAACGTCAGTCACTGACATCCGCAAATAGTGAAACCGTCGACCAAAATTGTCTTGTAACTGCTGGGACATGATCACCTTTCCAATACAAGGGGAGGCGAGTGCATTTCTACATTCACCCCGGTGGCGAAATGCCACGGCCAAGATCCCTTATCTGTAGTGACGTAGGAACCTGGGCTCGGAGAACCGTCTGTCCTTAGTATAAATGCAAATGGCATATCGCCAAAACCCCCAAACGAGTTTGCACCACAGCCAAAGGCAGGATCTGTGACTAAAGTCCACTATCCCCCGTCAGGGCAAACCCTGTGCGCTGACAAAAAATTCGGGTATGGTGTAACCCTACGTCAACATCCGCTTAACACTAAAAGGAATAACAAAGCATGATGGAACGCGAGTCTATGGAATTCGATGTTGTCATTGTTGGGGCAGGCCCGTCAGGGTTGGCAACTGCCTGTCGTTTGCTGCAGATTTCCAAGGATGCGCAAACACCGCTCAGTGTCTGTGTGGTTGAAAAAGGGGCCGAAGTCGGGGCTCACATCATGTCAGGCGCGGTTTTTGAACCCTCGGTATTGCAAGAGCTGTTCGGTGACTGGAAAAGCCTGGGGGCACCGCTTGAAACCGCCGTCAGTGCCGATGAATTCCTGCTGTTGCAATCTGCCGACAGCGCTCGGGAGATCCCCCACTCGCTCATTCCAAAACCCATGACCAACGACGGCAACTACATTATCAGTGCCGGTAATTTGTGCCGCTGGCTGGCAAGCCAGGCAGAAGCGCTGGGCGCCGAGATTTTCCCGGGCTTTGCCGCCAGCGAATTGCTGTTCAATGATGACGGCAGCATCAAGGGGATCCTGACCGGTGATATGGGGGTGGGCAAAAACGGCCAGGCCAAGGACGGTTTCATGCCCGGCATGGAGTTGCTGGCCAAATATACCGTATTTGCCGAAGGCTGCCGTGGCCATCTGGGCAAGCAGTTAATCCGCCATTTTCATCTGGACAATGGCAAAAGCCCCCAACACTACGCCCTCGGTTTCAAAGAAGTGTGGCAAATTCCGCCCGAGCAGCACCAGCTGGGCAAAGTGTTACATACTGCCGGTTGGCCATTAACCCAGGCATCCGGTGGCGGTTTTTTATATCACATTGAAAACCATCAGGTATCTGTAGGATTGATTGTGGATCTCAACTACAAGAATCCCCACATCAGCCCTTTTGAGGAGTTTCAGCGCTACAAGACCCATCCGGCCATTGCCGCCATTTTACAGCAGGGCGAACGGATAAGTTATGGGGCCAGAGCCATAGCCAAGGGCGGACTTAACTCCCTGCCCAAAATGAGTTTCCCCGGCGGCATGCTGGTGGGCTGTGATGCGGGCACCCTCAACTTTGCCAAAATCAAAGGGGTGCACACCGCCATTAAAAGCGGCATGCTGGCCGCCGAAACCCTGGCAGAGGCGTTGATGGCAGGCGTTGATGCCGGCAAGGATCTGGACTGCTTGCAAACCCGGCTGGAACAAAGCTCCCTTTATGACGAACTTTACCGTGCCCGCAACTTTGGTCCGGCGCTGCACAAATTCGGTACCATGCTCGGAGGTGCTTTCAACTTTGTGGAACAAAACTGGTTCAATGGCAAATTTCCCCTCACCTTGCGGGATGATAAAGCCGATTTCACCTGCCTTGGCAATGCAGCCGATCACCCGCCGGTAAGCTATCCGCCAGCCGATGGCAAACTGACCTTCGATCGCCTCTCTTCCGTCTATCTGGCCAATATTGCCCATGACGAAGACCAACCCTGCCATTTGCATCTCACCAATGCCGATGTGCCACTGACTCGCAATTTGCCGCTGTATGATGAACCGGCCCAGCGTTACTGCCCTGCCGGGGTTTATGAAATCGCCACCAACGACAGCGGCCAGCCGGCATTTGTGATTAATGCCCAAAACTGCATTCACTGCAAAACCTGTGACATCAAGGACCCCAGCCAGAACATCACCTGGGTGACGCCTGAAGGGGGCAGTGGCCCCAACTACTCCAGCATGTAGGGTGTCACACGGCGGTGACATCACTGCAGTATTTATAGACAGCAAGATTGCAGCCGCACGGCCTGGCAGGGATAATGCTTGCAGGCAGTGCGGCTGTGTCGTATCTGTGCGTACCCGCCTTGAGCCCCAGGCTTGAGGAGCCCTGAGTATCTGAGCTGTCACAATTAATAAAATAAAATGAAATTCAACACACTAACGATTAAGCAGAAACTGCTTATCACCATGGTACTGGCAGTGCTGCTGCCCGCATGCCTCATTGGCATACTTGATCAGCACAATGCCAAACAGGTGATCCGTCAGCGCATGTTAACCTCGGAATTGCCCAATCAACTGCTGCAAATCCGCCACCGTATCGAGTTGGAAATCGGTACCTTACTCAATGCATCCAAACAGCTGGCAGACGACCCACTGCTGGAGCAATGGCTAAAACAGGGACGACCAGACAGCACCACACCACTGGTGCAAGCAAAACTGCAACAACTGGTCAACCAATATCAGCTGGCCCAGGCCTCCTATGCCGATCGCCAGTCAGCGGCCTACTACACCCAAAAAGGACTGCTGCGGGTATTAACACCACAACGGGACGGCTGGTTTTTTGACTACGTCAACAGCGGCAAAACCCAAATGCTGCAGCTGTATACCGAGCCGGACAGCAAAGAGGTGAAACTGTTTGTCAATTACCAGCAAACCCATGGCCGGGCGCTGGTGGGATTGGGTAAGTCATTGAAAGACATGATGACATTACTGAGCAGTTTTCGCATTGATAAAACCGGCTATGTCTTTCTGACTGACGGGCAAGGCGTTATCCAAATCCATCCGGACAAAGCCCTTTCTGGCAGCGGCCGCCTGCAGCAACTTTACGGCGCCCATGCCAACGCGCTGCTGCAACACCGGGATTTCAACCTGCAAACACTGCCATTGGGCGGCGAAGACATGCTCGTTGCCAGCAGCTATTTACCCGCCATTGGCTGGTATGTGGTGGCCCAGGTACCGCAGCAGGAGATTTTTGCTGAACTGGAGCAGGCCGCCTGGATGATCATGCTGTGGACACTGCTGATCACCGCCATTTTCATCCTATTGGCCATTTGGGTGGCAGGCTCGGTAAGCCGCCCCATTGCCCGGGCTGCGGCCATGTTTAGCGAACTGGGCAAAGGCGACGGGGATTTGCGCCAACGGCTGCCAGAAGCAGGACAGGATGAACTGGCAAAACTGGCCCATGGCTTTAACGGCTTTATTGCACAAATTCACCACTCCATGGAAGCCGTGGCGGATACCAGCGGCAAGCTCACCGCCGCAGCCAACACCGCCGCGGAACATGCCCAGCAAACACAACTGGATTACAGCGAACAAAAAGACAAAACCTTAACGGTTGTCACCGCGGTCAACCAGATGGGCGCCACCGTAAGCGATATTGCCGCCAATGCGGCCCAGGCGGCATCCGCAGCAAAAAATGCCGACGAGCAAGCCGTTACCGGCCAACAAGTGGTTGCCCGTACCCGCAATACCATCAACCAGTTATCGGAAGATGTGGGACAGATGTCCGAGGTGATAGCCTCGCTGTCCAGTCATACCGATGCCATCGGCAGCATTCTGGATGTGATTCGCGGCATTTCCGATCAAACCAATCTGCTGGCGCTGAATGCGGCCATTGAAGCGGCCCGCGCCGGAGAAGCCGGCCGCGGATTTTCGGTGGTGGCCGATGAAGTGCGCAATCTGGCTGCTCGTACCGCCAAATCCACTGATGAAGTGCAGCAGATGATTGACCGCCTGCAACAGGAAGCGGCCAAAGCGGTGGCCGCCATGGAGCAAAGCCAAAACCGCTCGGCGGAGGGGGTGCTGGCCGCAGATGAAGCCAGCCACGTATTGCAGCAGATCTCGGAACGCATCTCCCTTATCAGCGACATGAATGTGCAGGTGGCCGCCGCCACGGAAGAGCAAACCGCCGTGGTGCAGGACATTAACCGCAACCTGCAGGAGATGAGCGAGGTTTCTCACCGCACCAGTGAACGCTCCCAAACCGCCTATCAGGCCAGTGATTCCCTCAATCAACTGGCAGACAGGCTCAACACTCTGGTTGGCCGTTTCCGGCTCTAAGGGCAGCTTAAGGGATTAGTGCTCCTGGTTTTTGTCAGCGCATTGGTAACACCCCGGCTCCCGCGGACAAACCGCGCCGCGGGAGCAAATAAGCCGGGCTTGTTGTTTCAGCCCCCGCTCCAGCCAGTGGATATTCAGAATGCGCGCCAACATCAGTAACTGACGGCGCATGCTGCCGGGAATATCCGACTCACCACCACGGCTGACACATAGCTGCTGCAGCTCCCGCGCCATGGACTGGGCATCCATTTGCTGGGCTTCAATGGCCGGATTCAAATCAATACCGGCACACAACACCCGGTTATTGCCTGCAAGATCCGTCACCTTCACCGACTCGCAGCAATAAATGCGCGGCTGCCCATTCACGTCCAGCAAGGAAATCTGTGCCGCACTGCCCTGGCGGGATTCGCGGATCATGCGAAACACCGACCAATGCTGGCACGGGTCCACCACCTTGCGCATATTGCCCCAGGGCAGCGGAATGCCGTTGCCCCGGTATACCGCCTTGAGTTTGCCCGGCGCATAGGCATCAAAATAATGCCAGTGGGGGTACGGGGAGACCACCGTCATGCGCCGCATCGCCACCGAAGGCGTCACCCCGGCCAACCGGTGGGCATCCACTTCATAGCCATAACGGTCCAGCAGTTGTCGAAAAGGCACCTTGGGGCATAGCAGGGCCCCGGCAAAAAAGCTCGCCTCAAAGCCGCGCCACGCCTGTAAAATGTCCTGGGCATTCATCAGGGAGCTTTGTTGGGCCGGGTCCAGTTCATAGGCACCGGGGCCGATGCTCATCTCGTGTTGCAGCCCGTCACTGCGGTGCAATACGCAGTGGCCGATATGCACCGCCAAATCGTATTTCATGCGGGTGGGGCTACTGCGCAAACATTCATTGAGCATCAGTTTACCGGGCGCATCCATAAAAGAGGTCACCAGACGGTGACTATTGTCATCACTGCGGGGCGTGTTGAACCAGTGGATCTTCAGCCCCTGGCGCGCAGCCAAATCCAGCATCTCTTCCAGTGTCAACGGCAGTCTTTTCTGCCCAATCTCTTCGGCGGCCCGCTCCAGATCCGGAAAATGGTTTTGATGGTGTTCCTGATAAGCCCGGATCAACAACTGGGCAAACTGACGCCCGGAGATCCCCGCCTGCGACAGCATCTCCGGAATGGCAATCTGCAAGATGTCGTCTGAAAACAGGAATCCCGGCTCCAGCGGCATACCGCTGATGCCGCCGTGACGCCCCTTTTCCGGCACAATGGCATCGTCTTCCGGCGCATCGTCCAAAAACCACTCCGGGGTTTTCTGAAACACATCGGCAATCACCTTCAGCATGGCGAAACTGGGGGTACGCTTGCCCCGCTCTATCATCGACAGGTAAGACACCGATGGCGCATGCTCCGGTGCCGTCCGCACGCAGCGGGCCGACAAATCCTCCATGGTCAAGTGGTTACGTTTTCTGAGATTTCTGATTTTTGTCCCAAGAAAATGGGACTTACGAAGAAGGCTATTTTCCTGACGCATTTTGTAAAATTCACAATGTAAAATTTTTATTGTGAAATTCTAGTAGAAAAACGGCTAGCCTACAAAATATACAAAACGGGAAAGGGTCCTGTGACGTATACCATATACAGTCAATTACGAGGGAATAGCCATGAATATGCCACTGAATGCCACTGAATTGCAGCGTCAACACCCATGTATTGCGATGGCAGTCGTGAATGTGGAGTCGCTGGCTAAACGTCATATCTCTGAAAAACTGTCCAACGCCAAACAGTTACTGGACATCCTGTTTCCGTTGGCTCAAGGGTCCCATAACAATGTGACCGGCTACATGGTGTACTACCAGCACCTGTTGGCATGCTTTGCCGATGCCACCATGAGCGGTTTGCAGCAACCACAACAGTTTGTGGCCCTTGCCGGCCATAAAAACCAGCCAGAAGCCCTGCTGCTGAAACACAACAGCGGTTACCATCTGGAGATGAGCTTTAATCATGGAGGCATTATCGGCATCCATGACCGAGCGGGCATTGATGATATCCAGCTGGAAAAAGCCGACCGCAAAACCCGGCAATGGATTAGCCTGCTCCATGAAAACGACGGCGGCCAGGCCTGCGCCCAAACCTTGGACAAACAGTTTGTCGACCGGGAAGGCGTGCTGTACACGCTGTGATTGGCAGCCCGGCGGCAAAACCCACTAACGGCAGCATTACCTGCCGTTTTTTTATGGCGGTTTGCCGCCCCCCTTGAAGGGACATGGTCACCTGCAGGGAAGCGCAAATGACAATAAATGCCAACATTAAATAAAATTGAATCATACAATTAAGATAATTTGATTTTTATTGAACATGTGGTCTCCCCTATACTGCGGCTTCTGCGTTTTCTGGAACCCTTAAGCCATGACTGAAGCTGTTTTTCTGCGGGAAAATCACCGTAAAATTTTGTTTTGCCTGTTAGCCGTTGCCTGCCTGATCCCGGCGGTATCCTCACCACTGGCGTTAATTCTGGGCTTTATACTGGCCAATCTGGGCTGGTTACCCGCTGATTGGGAAATCGGCAAATTCACCAAAAAGCTGCTGGCCATTTCCATTGTTGGCTTAGGGTTTGGCATTCCGTTGCAGCAGGCCGTGGCCATCAGTACCCATAATTTGCCGTTAATTCTGGGCAGCATCATCTTTACCATTGCGGTGGGCACCTTGCTTACCCGCCTGTTCAAACTGGAGCACCGCACCGGCCACCTGATTGCCTGCGGCACGGCAATCTGTGGCGGCAGTGCCATTGCGGCAGTGGCCCCCGCCATTAATGCCAAAAGCGATCAAACCGCACTGGCACTGGCCTGTGTGTTCATTCTTAACTCCATTGCCCTGTTTGTTTTTCCGGTGATAGGCCATCTGCTGGCCATGAGCCAGCACGATTTTGGCGTGTGGAGTGCCATTGCCATTCACGACACCTCATCTGTGGTAGGTGCCGCATCCGCTTATGGCGAGGAGGCCCTGAAAACCGCCACCACCATTAAACTGGCACGGGCGTTGTGGATTGTGCCGGTAGCGGCATTAAGCGCCATGTTTTTCGGCGGGAAGGGCCGCATGATTGTGCCGTCATTCATCCTTTATTACTGCCTGGCCATTGCCATTACCAGTCTGTTTCCCCAAGGGGCGGCATTTTATGAGCTGCTCTTTAGCGCCGGTAAACGCACGTTGGTGGTGTGCCTGTTCTTGATTGGCTGCGGCATTACCCTGAAAAAACTGCGCACCCATGGCCGCGGGCCGCTGTTGATGGCGACCCTGCTGTGGCTGGCCATTGGCAGTGGTTCGTTATGCTGCGTATTGTGGTTGAGTGAATAGGGATGACGCACCTGTCAGGCGGCCTGGGCATTATCGGCACCAGGCTGAATTAAATCCTCCATGAACCAGGCACAAAAACTGTGGCGGCCGTCCACATCGGCTTTGGTGTAAATGGAAGATGCCTGCTGCCTGACGGTTTTTTCCTTGGTGTTGCGTACACCGGCAATCTCTTTGAAACTCAACCCCTTAAGCAAGAGCAACGCCACTTCCTGTTCACTGCGGGTGAGTGACCAAAGGTCAAACTGCTGCTGCACCGCCAGTGTATATTCCTGCCGGGCCGCCTGCATGCGGTTGGAGATGTTGCAAATGCGGGTGTCGGCCCGCTTTAACTGGGCAGCCAGCTGGCGGATTTTGCGGGTGCGACACAGTAAATCGGTGCTGATATAAAGGGCGCCAAGCGCCGATAACAGCACCAGAAAACTTTCCTGAATAATGTGCCACTGAGGCACGCCCAGCTCCAGATCCGACAGCACATCCAATAGGTTCAGCACCATTATTACACACAGCAGTGTAATCATCAGCCAGTCCTTCATTTGCAACGCTCCTAAAAATAAATCCTTTTCTATCATAAAGATAATCGCATGGTACATATGTACCATAGGCGGGTTCATTATACAGTTCCCCGATGCCAACAGGGTAATTTTGTGGCAGGCTGGTGATGTTATTTTCCCCGGTGATCACAGCTTATGATATTCCAAAAACTTTCGTTAGCACTGGCGCTGCTGGTGTCGGCGTTGCCGCTATCTGCCGCAACCGCCCCCCACCAAACCAGCACCGAAAGCATCCGCAGCCAATTACTGTCTCAAACCCAATCCAGATTACAAGGTTACACCGCCCAAGGCCCTTCCAATCAGATTGCATCGCTTTACCAAAGTTCCGACTGGTTAATGGGGCTGCCCACCCTGAGCCTCAGCCATTTGCAGGGGTTGGACAGCCGTCGCAGTTATGAACAGCAACTGTCACTGAACTTGCCGGTAAAATCCCCGGCTATGCAGCGCCTGGATGAGCAACTGGCGCCATTGAATGCCAAGTGGGTACAGCAGCAACAAAAATTGCAGCAGTTGTATCTGTCTGGATTGTTGCGCCAATACTGGTGGCAGCAGCAACTGGCGGATGCGGCGCTGCGCCAGTTGCAGCATAAACAGCAAACCCTGCAACAACTGTTGCAACGCCAGCAAGCGCTGAGCCACAGCGGCGAATCCCCCACCAGTCAGCTGCTGATGCTACAACGGGAGCTGTTAACCCTGCAGCTGGCCGTATTGCCCCTGACCCAGCAGCGCAGCAGTGCCAGCGATGCCCTGCAACGGCTGACAGGCCTGAGCCAGTTACCCTCCCTTGATGAAAGCAACCGGGCATTACCACAGGATGACGGTGCCGGTAATCCCCTGTGGCAACTGGCAAGCATCCAGCTGCAACGGCAAAAACTGATGGCAACGTCAACCGTCAACGGTGACAGCACCCCGTGGCTGTTTTCCGTGAATGCCAAAAACACCGCCACACCGGGCATGGAAGAACAGGCCGTGGGCCTGAGCCTGGATATCCCCCTGCCAACCCGCAGCGGTTTGAGCCAACAGGAAGTGGGCACACTGGTGGAGCAGCAACTCAACTTACAACAGCAACAGCAGCAACTGATGTTGCAAACCCGGCTGCAACTGGATGATTTGCTGCAACAACGCCACCAGTTGCAACAACAGCAACAACTGCTGCAACAGTCATTGCAGCTGGCGCAGCAACTGACCCGGGCACTGGCCGCCACCAAACAGCAGGGGCTGGCGCAATATCAGGCATGGCTACGCAGTTATATTGATGAGATGGATACCCAAAGCCGTCTTACCCTGAACCAATTAACGCAGTCCCAACTGCATTCCAAACAATTGCAAGCTCTTGGAGTTACCTTATGAAATGGAAATCACTGCTCAGCAGCAGTGTCTTGGCGCTGTCATGCTATGGCGCCGCAGCCAACGAACTGGCGGTAGCCGAATTGGGCAATCTGGCATTGGCTTACTCACCGGTTACCACAGTGCAGCAGTTGCCCGCCAGCCCAGTACCGGCCACCGTGGCTGCCGAAACCGGCAATACCTTTTTTCTGAATGCACCGGAGATGATCCAGCAACGCCACTGGCTGGTGGCCGATGGCGCCCAGGTTACCCAAGGGCAGCCGCTCATTTTGCTGCAAGGGGCCGGGGTTCATCATTTCCATATGCAGTTTGACGCCGCCAAAGCCGCATTTTCGCTGGCGCAGCAACGCTATGAACACAACCGCAAGCTGCGGGCAAACGGCACCATTGGTGCTGATGCATGGCGTCAGATAAGCCAGCAATACTACAGTGCCAAACTGCAGTTTGAACACATGCAGCACTTTATCAAACTGCTGCGGGACACCCCTACCGCCCAGGGCGATGCCGCCCAGCTGCTGGCGCCCATTGCCGGCATTTTGCGTTATGGCGACAAGCGAGAGCCACTCAATGACGGCGATTTGCTGCTGGGGGTTACCCCCCTTGACGATATCCGCCTGCATGTACGCCTGCCGCTGACACTGGCAGCCACAACCACGGCAGTGGATACCGGCAAATGCCAGCTTACCCTCAGCCGCCGCGACAATTACGCCCAAGGGGGATTTGTTACCGCCTGGAGCGAACCTGTGACCCCAGCGTGCCAACTCATGCTCGGACAGCAATTGCAGGTGACACCACTGCAACAGGCCACCGCGCTGAAAGTGCCCAAACAGAGCGTTTACTCTTGGGGAACCGGGCGCCAGGTATTGCGCCTTAGCGGGGAAAAACTGCTGCCCACCGACGTCACCATTGTGGGGGTTGAGGCCGAACACTACCTGCTGCAACCACAATCCGAGCTGCAAAACAGCCAGGTGTTAAGCGAATCCGTGGCCGCCGCCAAGGGCATGTTACTGGGCTTGGGAGGCGAGTAATATGCTGAACTCAATTCTGCGTTTTTCATTAACGCAACGGCTGTTCATGCTGATCACCGGACTGATCCTGGCCGCCGCCGGCGGTTATGCCTGGGTGGGTATTCCGCTGGACGCCTTTCCCGATATCTCCCCAACCCAGGTGAAAATCATTCTGAAAGCGCCGGGGATGACCGCCGAGGAGATTGAGTCCCAAGTGACCGTACCGGTGGAAACCGAGCTGCTGGGCATCCCCAAACAGGCCATCTTGCGTTCAACCACCAAATACGCGATTACCGCCATCACCCTGGATTTCAATGAAGGCACTGATATTTACTGGGCGCGGCAACAGGTAAGCGACCGTCTGGCGGCCGTAAAGGATAAATTGCCCGCCAATATTGCAGGCGGCATTGCCCCCATGAGTACCCCGCTCAGTGAAATTTTCATGTTTTCACTGGAAAACCCCAACATGTCGTTACTGGAACGGCGCCAGCTGTTGCAGTGGCAAGTGCGGCCGCTGCTGCGCACCGTGCCCGGGGTGGCGGATGTCAACATCCTCGGGGGCTATGCCAAAACCCTGCAAGTCACCCCCAACCCGCAACTGATGGCCCAGGCCGGCATCAGCCAACGCGAGCTGATGGCCCGCATTGAGGCCAGCAACGCCAATACCGGTGCCGGACGCATCACCGTGGGCACCGACAACTTCACCGTGCGCACAGAAGGACGGGTAAACACCCTGGATGCCCTGCGCAACATGGTCATTGTCAGCAATGCCAACGGCACCTACCGCCTGCAAGATTTGGCCACCGTGGAAATCGGCCATCTGGCACGCTATGGCGCGGTTACCCGCAATGGCAGTGAAACCGCCGAGGCGTTAATTGTCGCCCTGAAAGACGCCAATACCGCCGATGTGGTGGCATCGGTGAAAACCAAACTGGCACAAATTGAGAAAACCCTGCCAGCCGGCAGCCAGCTCAACGTGTTTTACGACCGGGCCAATCTTATCAGCACTGCCATCGGCACCATTTCCGAAGCGCTGGTGGAAGCGGTCATCCTGGTCATTGTGCTGCTGGCACTGTTTTTGGGCAATGTCCGGGCGGCACTGGTGGTGTCACTGTCGCTGCCACTGGCGGCGCTGGCCACCTTTGTGCTGATGCGTTATTTCAACCTGTCGGCCAACCTCATGAGCCTGGGGGGGCTGGTGATTGCCATCGGCATGCTGGTGGACTCCTCGGTGGTGGTGGTGGAAAACATCGTCAACCAACTGGCGGGCGGGCAAAGACTGCCGCGGCTGCACCTGATTTACCGCGCCACCAAGGATGTGGCCACACCGGTGATCTCCGGCACCGTGATTGTGATTATCGTGTTCTCGCCATTGCTGACGCTAACCGGGCTGGAAGGCAAACTGTTCTCGCCAGTGGCCATTACCATTGTGTTTGCCATGCTCTCGGCGCTGTTGCTGGCGCTGACCATCATTCCGGTGGTGGCGTCCTATCTGGTGAATGAAAAAGCCGTGGCCGAACCCAAATTTGTCCAGTGGCTGAAACGGCGCTATCTGCAATCCCTGGAATGGGTGCTGCATCATGGCAAACGCTTTGTCACCATTGCCAGCGTGCTGCTGGTGCTGAGTTTTGGCCTGTTCACACTGGTGGGCAAAACCTTCATGCCCACACTGGATGAAGGCGACATCATTTTGCAGCTGGCCAAATCCCCGTCCATTTCTTTGCAATCGTCACTGGAGCTGGACACCCAGATAGAAGAGCACCTGCTGCAAACCGTACCGGAAATCCGCCAGCTGGTAGCCCGTACCGGTGCGGATGAATTGGGGCTGGACCCCATGGGACTCAACGAAACCGACGTGTTTTTGCAACTGAAACCGGTGGAGGAGTGGCGTTTTGATACCAAAGCGCAGCTGATTGATGCCATCCGCGCCGAGGTGGTGAAATTCCCCGGGATCGATTTCAACTTTACCCAGCCCATCCAGATGCGCGTTTCTGAAATGCTCACCGGCAGCATCGGGGATGTGGCCATCAAGATTTTCGGTGATGACCTGGGCACACTCAACCGGCTGGCAGGACAAATCAGCAGCATTACCGGCAGCACCGCCGGGGCGCAGGACGTGAAAACCGCCATGACCGAAGGCAGCCCGTTTATCAACCTCAAGCTCAAAGAGGGGCTGGCCAGCCGCTATGGCATGGATGCCACCGAGTTTGGCCGTTACCTGAAAAGCCAGCTGGAAGGGGTGATGGTGACAGAAGTCATCCAGGGTAAAAAACGCACCCCGGTGCTGATTGCCCATCCCCGTGACAGCATCACCAGTCTGGTGCAGTTGCAGCAGCAGGTGATTTTGCTGCCCGATGCCAGCCTCAAACCCTTGAGTGAACTGGCGGACATCAGCTATCAGGAAGGCCCCATCCGCATCGACCGGGAACAGGGCAACCGCTTTGCCGTGGTCACCACCAATGTGAGCGGCCGCGACATTGTCAGCTTTGTGGAAGAACTCAAGGGCAAACTGGCCAGCGACCTGACCCTGCCCAGCGGTTTCAGCCTTGATTTTGGCGGCGAATTTGAAAACCAGCAACGGGCCACCAACAACCTGCTGCTGGTGGTGCCGGTGGCCATCATGCTGATTAACCTCATCCTGTTCACCACTTTCGGCACCATCTCCAAGGCGCTGTTAATCCTGGCCAACGTTCCCTTTGCCATGATGGGCGGCATTATCAGCCTGTTCCTGTCTGGCGAATACCTGTCAGTGCCTGCATCCGTGGGCTTTATCGCCCTGCTTGGGGTGGCAGTGCTCAACGGGGTGGTCATGGTCAGTTACTACGAACAGTCCCGGCACATGTTTGCCACTCTGGAAGAGCGGGTAAAACAGGGGGCGGCGCGGCGTTTACGCCCCATTTTGATGACCGCCACCACCGCCATGTTCGGCCTGATCCCGCTGGCCTTTGCCACTGGACCCGGCGCCGAAATCCAGCGGCCGCTGGCCATTGTGGTGATTGGCGGCTTAATCACCTCAACCATCACCACCCTGTACTTATTGCCGCTGCTGTATGAAACGCTGGAGAAACGCAAATGAAACAATTGCTTATCCTGATCACGCCCCATAACCTCAAGGACGATGTGGTCGACCGGCTGATGTCGCTGGAATATCTGTCCGGTTTCAGCCTGATCAACATTTGCGGCTTCAGCCGGGAACACAGCCAATACAATCTGAAAGAACAGGTGGAAGGCTACCGCGAATTTTACAAGTTCGAGATTATGCACCCACAGGAGTCACAACAGGCGCTGTTGGCGGCACTATCGGATGTATGCCGCCATAACCCCTGCCGTTACTGGATTGTACCGATTGTGAGTAACGGGGTGTTGGGCCAAAACTGACCTGAACCGGTCAAGCGCTGACGCCGGGTCATCCACCCGCAGGCTGTTGCCGTGTGGGCATACCCCCTGCCAGCGCTACCCTAGTGTTATTAACGCTATGATACCGTTGGCTTGTTGTCGTGACGCAGCAACATCTGCCCGGCAATCGCCAACAGGCAATATCCCAAAAAGAACCAGAAGCCCGCCTCAAAACGGGCGCTGGTACGCACCATGTCCCCCATGCCCGCTGAGGCATCGCCAGCCATGAAACTGATGATCAGCGCCACCACAAACACATCGGCCATGGACCATTTGGCAATCACGTCGGTTATCAGTGTCAGGTTGCGCCTAGCACCCGCCCGCAGTGGCAATGCCACACTGGCCAGCAGCAACAGCAGTTTAATTGCCGGGATCACCACGGAAAACAGTGCCACCAGCAGAGCCACCAACACATGCCCGTGTTGCTGCAGCTCTGTTACCGTACCCCAGATGCTGCGGCTTTTATGAAACACCGCCACCTCACCTTGTAACTGATCCATCCCCAGCAATCCTGCCACCATGCCCAGCAGATTGCGGGTGTGCTGCTTGGTATCTGCCGAATCCTGCCCCACGCTCTGGGCAATCATCTCGATGCCCGCGGCTGACAGCTTGGTTTTTTCCACGTGCCCGTCCAGCGTGAGCACCGGCAAGGTCACCCCGGGCACCAGCAATCCCAACGACAGCAACAGTAATAACAACGCTTTCCAGTTTGACATGTAACCCCACTTTGCCCGCCATCAACCATGGCGATGATACCCCATGCGGCAGCTAAAGTGTCATCAGCTACCGCCGGGCATCACGTATAAATAGGGGATGTTTAGCGGCCGTTCAGAAAAACGGGGATGGGTCCACCGGCATGGCGGCAGGCGATATTCCGCGCACAATGCTCAGATTGGATCTGTTCAAATCCACCAGCGTCACATCGGTATAACGCTTGTATTTGGCGGAATAAAAGCATTTCACCACAGGCGACAGGGCTTTGCGGCCTTCGGTTTCCCAGACAATGCCCATGCGGCCATCGGACAATTCCACCAGTGAACCGGCAGGATATACCCCGATGCAGCGAATGAATTCGTACACCAGATGCTCGTCCAGATGTTTGGGGGTCAGGCTTAGCAGGATTTTAAAGGCCGCTGACGGACTCATGGCCTCTTTGTAACAGCGGGTGGCGGTCAGGGCATCATAGATATCCACAATGCAACTCATGCGCCCGTGCACTGGCAGCTGATCGCCTTTCAGGCCTCGAGGGTAACCGTTGCCGTCGAGTTTTTCATGGTGCATCAGGCACACGTCCTTGCTTATCTGGGACAATCCCTGCGCCTCGTTCATGATGTCAATGGCGTAAGTCTGGTGCAGCTTTACCTGTTCGAACTCCTCCGGCGTCAGTTTGCCCGGTTTGTTGAGCAATTTATCGTCGACCTTGATTTTGCCGATATCGTGCAAAATGCCGCCCACCGCCAGTTGTTGCAGCATGTCGCGGTCATGGCCTAGATAACGGCTGAACGTCACCAGCAGCACCGCCACATTGACGGAATGCTCCAGCAAATAGGCATCCTTGGAGCGCAGCGCCGACACGCATTTCAGGGTGTTGGGCATTTTCATCACCGCATCGATGATGTTTTCCGCCAGGGCTTCCACTTCGGCAATCACAATCGGTTTGCCTTCAAAGGTGTCAGACAACACCTTGCGCACCAGCCCCCTGGCTTCAAACAACAGATCCCGGGATTGTTTGTGTGCCAGCTCTCGGTGCTGACCACTACTCATCGACAAGCCGTTGGCAGCAGGTAGTACGGGCGTTTTATCCATGGCAAAGGATGAACGGGTGGGGTCTACCCATACAAAATGGATGCCCTTGGTTTGCAGCTGGGTGACCAGGTTTTGGTGTTTCACCAATCCGGCACTGGTGATGGTCAGCCGCTCGCTGTGGTCAATGGCCGACACATACATGCCGACTTTCAGGCTGGTGACGGGAAGTTTGATTAATGCGTTTTTTTCACAAGCCGCTGCCACGTATCGCTCCAGTACAAAATCGGGGCCAAGTTACCATGGGGTGATCTTGTACCTTCACGTACAAAATAACGGCGACATTATACTATAGTCGTAGATGGTTTTGGGGAGGGAAGCCGCAGACGAGTGAAAGAAATTTGAGCGAGTGCCAAGGATAACGCCAGGATGCCAGATGGATCACTTGCACATAGTTGGCATCCTGCAATGAACCCGCCCGATAATGTTACCCCACCCGCTGGGCAGCTTCAGGCCGGGCTACCCGTAACTGGCCATCGGCCAACTGCCAGGTTTGGGTGGCGGCCACGGCCAATGGCCGATGACTGCTGACAAGCACGCTGCACCCCTTGCTCCGCAGCTGGTTTACCAGTTGCCACAGCTGGTTGCTACGGGCATTGTCCAGCCCGGCCAAAGGCTCATCCAGTAACAGCAGTGACGGCCGGTAACAGGCCTGAGAAGCCAATGCCACCAGGTGCTGCTGCCCGTGGGACAACAACTGTGGCGATTGCTGCGCCAAGGTGGCAAGCCCCAAGGATTCCAGCCAGTGAATCGCAGTGCCCAAGGGCAGTCCAAAGCGTTGCAGGCTGTAATTGAGTTCGTTATGTACCGTGGCTTCAAACAACTGGCGCCGGGGACGCTGCATCAGCACGCCCAGCTGCTGTCCGAGCGCGCCGGGTTTCGGGCTCTGGCCAAAGAGTTTCAAGGGCAGCGGGCAAACATCCGACTGCAGCCCGGCAATGGCTTTTAACAAACTGCTTTTACCGGTACCGTTATCCCCCACCAGGGTGATCAACTCCCGGCGGCCGATGGTTAATGGCTGCTCGCACCGCAACAGCACAGGCTTGCCCGGATAACGCAATTCAAAGGGGGCGGCACTGAGCATTAACGGCGATTCGGGCAAAAAATCCGCCGGTGGCACCGGTGCTTCTCCGTGGTAACACCCGGGGAGCAACCGGCCATCATCCAGTTGCCAAAAGTGGCTGGCCACCTTTGCGAATGCCTGGGGGTGGTGTTCGGCAATCACGACCGCCAAACCATCCCCGCACAGTTCGCTAATCACGCGCTGCAGATCTGCAATGCCGTTGTCATCCAGCTGGGCCCATGGTTCATCCAGCAGCAAAATACTGGCATTGCCGGCAAGCTCTGCCGCCATCATCAAACGATATTTCTGCCCCAGAGACAGCTGGCTGACCGGGCAATCCAGCGCCACAAACAACCCGACACGACGCAAGGCGGTTTGCACCCGGTCAATCATGTCATCCCGGGAAAGCCCCTGATGCTCCAGCACCAGCGCCACTTCGGCCCCTACGGTTTGCCGCTGCAATTGGGGCTGGGGGTCTTGCATCACCAAGCCGCAGTTCAAACCGCTACCACGCACCAGCTCGCCTTCAAAGGGGCGCTGGTGCAATCCCGCCAGTAAACGTAACAAGGTGGATTTGCCAGCACCGGTAGGGCCAGTGATGCAGTGACAGCTCCCCGGGGTAATACAGAGATTCAGATCCCTGAAAATCCAGGGCTCCATGCTGCCATAGTTAAAATGAAGCCCGTTTAGTGCCAATAATCTCATACTTCAGTTCTGCCGGTTGCTGCTGTGCCATCTTGCGTTGTCATCTGCCCGGATAACCGCCACCAAAAGCCATTGCCTTGATGCAGCCATCATCCTTGAGTCATCTGCTGCCAAGCTATCCAAAAACCGTTCCATTAAGGCAGGTTGCCATGAAATTTCACCGTTATCGCCACGAATGGGCCGCATCACGGCGCGGATACGCCAGCCAGGGGCTTGAAGAAATGATGGGAGATGACGGATAAATCCAGATAAGCCAACTATTTTCAGGATATATAACAAAGCCTCAAGCAGCGCGACAGTAAAAACCAGTCAGGATCGATTATTTTAACCAAATGACGTAACGCTCAAGGTATGGAGTGGACAATATATCGCACTGTTACAGTACAATATGTAATTATGTCCACATTCAACAAATGCAATTAAGCAACAACTGATAAATATCACGTGGAATTTCACACTGTGGCCGCCCATAACTTGACAGTACCGGCTCCTGACTTTAGTTTGTGTGGCATATTCCTATCATCGGCGCTGTTCTGCCGAGCAAGGTTGTTGTAGAACCGTTCCGGAGCACCATTTGTCTGTATTATCCCTGTCAAAGGCTGTCATTTCTCTGAGCGACAGGCTCTCCCAGTTATTGGATCATCCCCAGCAGTCGGGTATTTTGCAGTTGGTTGAAGAGGTGACTCTTCCGCCGTTAATGTCATGGCTGGCAACCCAGCAGCACTTCCCCAAAATCTATTGGCAGGGACGGGATCATCGCGAAGAAGTTGCCGCCATTGGCAGTTGTCTGGACTTACGATTTACCGAGGCGGTGGATGACGCCAAACTGCTGCAGATTTACCAGCAGCAACGGCAATGCGCCCATAGCGCGGATGTGCGATTTTACGGCGGAGTGGCCTTTGACCGGCGACTGGCCTCCTGGCCCGAATTCGGCCGGGCCCGTTTTCTGGTGCCACGGGTGGAATTAAGGCGCAGTGAAACCTGTGGCCAGCTGATTGTTAACCTCAACCTCAATGAGCAAACACTGGCCCAGCAGGTGAGCGCCGCGCAAACCCTGCTGGCCGAACTGCGCCCGGCCCAGCCCTTGACGCCGCCGCAGAAAACCGATGTGCTGAGCCGCACCGACATGCCGGATTTTCCCCGTTGGTCACAGCTGGTCACCCAAGTGACGTCGGAAGAATTCAACCGTGAAACCCCCAAAGTGGTGTTATCCCGGCAAACCAAACTGCAGGTGTCCGACACACCGGACCCATGGACCGTGCTGGCATGCTGGCAAGGGCGCAATCCCACCAGTTTCCAGTTTGGCTTCCAGTTCAGTGCCAAACACAGTTTCATCTCCTGCACCCCTGAACGCCTTTATCGTCGTCAGCAAGACCAGCTGGTCACCGAAGCGCTAGCGGGCACCACCGTGCGGGGGCTCACCCCAGAGGAAGATGAACAGCTGGCGCAGCAGCTGCTCGATGATCATAAAAACAGCCATGAAAACCAGTTTGTGGGCACTCACATTGTGTCGGAACTGACGCCGCTGAGCGCCCGGGTAAATGCGGACGAACCGCTGAAAGTCTTCAAGCTCAATCATATCCAGCATCTGCACCGGGTGATTAAAGCCCATTTGCGGCCGGAGATTTGCGATTTCCAGCTGTTGCAGTCGCTGCACCCCACCCCGGCAGTGGGCGGTTTTCCCAAAGCCTCGGCGCTGGATTACATCGCCGCCCATGAGGGATACAACCGGGGCTGGTACGCCGGCACCTGCGGCTTTTTGAGTTCGGAGCTGAGCGAGTTTGCCGTGGCCATTCGCAGTGCGTTGCTCGAACCGGGCTGCATCAACCTGTTTGCCGGTGCCGGCATTCTTACCGGCTCGGATCCCGCATTGGAGTGGCAGGAGCTGGAAAACAAGCTGGCAACCATCATGTCGATTCTGGTGGATTTCTAAGCCCTTGTAATCTGCACACTGCCGTCTATAATGTGCGCCCGTCCGATAGTACGGGCAGAGCGGGTTCCCTCACCCCGCGTAACCAACCAAAAAGGCTTCATATGCTGTTATTGACTCCCGCGCAGATAAAACGCGCGTTATGGCTGCTTGTCAGCTTTCACATCCTGATTATCACCGCCAGTAACTATCTGGTGCAGTTACCGTTTCAAATCTTCGGCTTGCATACCACCTGGGGTGCTTTCAGTTTTCCGTTTGTATATCTGGCCACGGATCTGACGGTGCGCATCTTTGGCCAACATGCTGCCAGGCGGATAATCTTTTTTGCCATGTTACCGGCGCTGGGCGTTTCTTACGTGATAGGCGTGCTGTTTCATGACGGGCAATTCCAGGGAATTGCGGCACTTGGCAACGGTAACGATGTGGTATTTCGCATCGCCTTTGCCAGCTTTGCCGCCTACCTGATGGGACAGCTGATGGACATCAAGGTGTTTGCCGCCATTCGCGCCAAATATGCCTGGTGGGTGGCACCGTCTGCCTCCACCGTATTTGGCAATCTGATTGACACCCTGATTTTTTTCAGCGTGGCGTTTTATGCCTCCAGCAACGATTTTATGGCCAGCCACTGGCCAGAAATTGCCGCGGTGGATTACAGCTTCAAACTGCTGATTAGCTTTGCGCTGTTTTTACCCGCTTACGGTGTATTGCTGCGCTATTTGCAGGACTGGATCCTGGATGCCGGCGCCCAGACCCGCTTTTCCTGATGCATCAAGGGCGCCTAGCGCCCCTGATTGACGCGCCTTATGCCAACGCGGCTTTAATTCTTTGGCTCAAGGCGTTGGACTCCGCCCCGGCACAAACGTATTCATCGGCCTTGCAGCGGTTTTGCTTCTCGTCATCAAAGTGCACGAATTCCGGTTTTTCCAACAATTCGTCCGCTTTGTAACGAAACAGCACCTGATAAACAAAGTCTATGAAAATAATGTACTTGCGTGGTAAATATGCCCGTTTGGGGAAAGAGACCGCCAGCACGTTGTGCTCCATGGGGAAATCTTCCAGCAAAGGCACCAGCTCACCGTTTTGGATGGCCGTTTCCACAATCATTGGCGGCAGGGCGGCAATGCCCAAGCCGGCAATGGCCACCTCCCGGGCAAGGGTGATGTTATTCACCCGGAACTGGATTTTGGGCTTGATGCTCTGCCACTGCTGTCCGTCAAAAATGCGGAACTGGCCATCTGATGGCAGCTTGGCCAGCGAAGTGTAAAGGTCGATGTATTTGTGTTTCCACAACTCTTCCGGGCGCTGGGGCCGGCCAAAACGGGCAATATAATCCGGGCTGGCCACCAGCATGGTGGAGGTGTTGAACAGCCTGTAGGTTTTCAGGCGGGCATCGTCTATCAGCCCCACGTGAAACAAAATATCAATGCCTTCACCAATCAAGTCCACCTTGCGGTTACTGAGTTCGGTTTCAATGCAGATATCCGGATAGGACTCCAGAAAACTGGCAAATACCGGCCCCATGAACAATTGCCCCATTTCAAAAGGGCACACCACATGCAAATTGCCTTTCACCCGCTCTTGGCTGGCGCTGAGCTGGGCCTCGGCATTTTCCAAATCCAGCAGAATCTTGGTGATTTTGTTGTAATACTCGGAGCCGGCTTCGGTTAAACGCAACGCCCGCGTGGTGCGAAACAGCAACTGCACCCCGGTTTGCTTTTCCAAGTCGGCCACTTTGCGGCTGACGGTGGTTTTAGTGAGCCCCAAGGCTTTTGCCGCGCCGGTAAAGCTTCCCTGCTCCACCACCTGGGCAAAAATCTGTATCCGGTTAAGATCCATTATTGTTTCACCTATGCAACAGTGAGTGGATTATTTAATGACTAATAAATTTAATGTCACAGTTGTAGAATAACTGGCCTTGTGCTGCCAAGCCAACCACTTTTACAAGGCAAAGTCCCTTGAATGCCGTCTGGAACAGTGGTGTGGGCCGGTATTGTCATCGGGATGCAAAATAAGATGATGAAGGTGGGTTATCCCAAAAAATGGGCAATGCAGTGCCATTGCCTGGGTGAATGGCCCGAAAACCTGACACTTTAATGAAATTTTACCATTTTAAATTTTCCCTTTTATTCGCACTTGTTAATAATGGTCACCTGCACAAGGATGCAGACAACCGGCGGAATGGCCATGGGCGCATCAACACACCGATGACAGCGCCCACATCCCGGACAAGTCGACTATTGATAGGAGTTCTCATGCGGCAGATATTAAAAGTTGCCTCAATTATAAGTATGGCGTTATGGCTCAACGCCTGCGGTGCAGAAGCGAGTCAGGCACAACAGCCCACGAGTCCGGCCATAGAAGTGGGCGTATCTCCTGTCAAAACCGTGGTGCAAGAGTTAACCACCGTGTTGCCCGGGCGCAGCAAAGCCTATCTGGAGGCGGAAGTGCGGCCCCAGGTCAGCGGCATCATTCTCAAGCAGAACTTTACTGAAGGCGGTTATGTAAAGCAGGGGCAGTCCTTATACCAGATTGACCCGGCCACTTATCAGGCCAGCGTGCAAAATGCCCAAGCCGAACTGGCCAATACCCAGGCCAAACTGGCGGCCGCCACGGCCACCTACAAGCGCTATCAGGCACTGCTTGGCAGCAATTTCATCAGTCAGGCAGATTTTGATACCGCCGAAGCCACATACAAGCAGGCACAAGCGGCGGTGCAAATGGCCAAAGCGGCATTGAACACCGCCAACATCAATCTTAACTACACTGCGGTGAAAGCGCCCATTGCCGGCCATGTGGGGAAATCCAGCGTCACCCCCGGCGCCCTGGTCACGGCCAATCAGGCCACCGCTCTGGCCACCATTCAGCAATTGGACCCCATTAAAGTGGATATTGTGCAGTCCAGTGCCCAGATGCTGCAGTTAAAAGCCAACCTGCAATCCGGCAAGCTCCAGAGAAACGACAGCCCCAAGGTCAAACTGATACTGGAAGACGGCCGGGAATATGCCCACGAAGGCGTACTGAAATTTGCCGAGGTGAGTGTGGATAAAACCACTGGTTCTGTCACCATGCGCGCCGAGTTTCCCAATCCGGATGGCTTGCTGTTGCCCGGCATGTATGTGCGGGCCATTGTGAACATGGGCACGGATCCCAAGGCGATTCTGGTACCGCAAAAAGCCATCACCCGCAATAATCAGGGTCAGGCAGTGGCCATGGTGGTCAATGACCAAAGCCAGGTGGAGGCCCGCATTGTCACCACGGCCCAGAGCATTGACAACCAGTGGCGCATCACCCATGGCCTTAAGGAAGGCGATCAGCTGATTGTGCAAGGCCTGCAAAAAATCCGTCCGGGTGCACCGGTAAGCGCAAAAGTGATTTCAACTTCAATCCAGCAATAACAGGGCGGAATTTATGGCACGTTTCTTTATTGATCGCCCCATCTTTGCCTGGGTGATTGCAATCCTCTTAATGCTGGCGGGGGTGCTGGCGCTCAAATCCCTACCGGTATCCCAATACCCCAAGATTGCGCCACCCACCGTAGTGGTATCGGCCAACTATCCTGGCGCGTCAGCGCAAACGGTGGAGGATTCAGTCACGCAGATTATCGAGCAAAGCATGACCGGGCTCGATCACATGCGTTACATCACCTCCACCAGTGACAGCTTTGGCAACGCCCAGCTCACCATCACCTTCAATACCGAGGCCGATGCGGACATTGCCCAGGTTCAGGTGCAAAACAAGCTGCAAACCGCCATGACCTTGCTGCCCCAGGAAGTGCAGGCACAAGGGGTGCGGGTAAACAAATCCACCTCCGGCTTTTTGATGGTGGTGGGATTTATTTCCACCGATGGCAGCATGAATAAGGCGGATATTGCCGACTTTATCGGCTCCACCATCAAGGATCCCCTCAGCCGTGTGGCGGGCGTAGGGGAAACCCGGCTGTTTGGCGCCCAGTATGCCATGCGCATCTGGCTCGATCCGCTGAAACTGACCCAATACAACCTGACCACCGCGGATGTGGTAACAGCCATCAAGGCGCAAAATGCCCAAGTGGCCGCCGGCCAGTTTGGCGGAGCTCCGGCTGTTAAAGGCCAGCAGTTGAATGCCACCATTACCGCCCAGAGCCGCCTGCAAACCCCAGAGCAGTTCCGGCAGATCATTTTGAAATCCAGCGACAGCGGCGCCAACGTGTATCTGGCCGATGTGGCACGGGTTGAGCTCGGTGCAGAAAGCTATAACGTGTCGTCCCTGTATAACGGGCAGCCGGCCAGCGGTTTGGCCATCAGTCTGGCCACAGGTGCCAATGCGCTGGATACCGCCGAAGCGGTTCGCGCCAAACTGGAAGACCTGCGCCCCACCTTCCCCCAGGGGTTGCAGATTATCTACCCCTATGACTCCACCCCCTTCGTGAAAAAATCCATTGAGGGCGTAGTGCACACCCTGCTGGAAGCGATTGTGCTGGTGTTCGTCATCATGTACTTGTTCTTGCAGAACTTTCGCGCCACATTGATTCCCACCATTGCGGTACCGGTCGTATTGCTGGGCACCTTTGCCGTGCTCTCTTTTGCCGGCTACAGCATCAACACCCTCACCATGTTTGCCATGGTACTGGCCATCGGTTTGCTGGTGGATGATGCCATTGTGGTGGTGGAAAACGTTGAGCGGGTCATGGCGGAAGAGGGATTGGGCCCCAAAGAGGCCACCAAAAAATCCATGGGACAGATTACCGGCGCCCTTATCGGGATTGGTGCCACCCTGTCGGCCGTATTTGTGCCAATGGCCTTCATGTCCGGCTCCACCGGGGTGATTTACCGCCAGTTCTCCATCACCATCGTATCGGCCATGGCGTTGTCGGTGATTGTGGCGATTGTGCTCACCCCGGCACTTTGTGCCACCATGTTAAAACCCATCCACAAAGGTGAGCTGCACACCCAGAAAGGCTTTTTTGGCTGGTTCAACCGCGGTTTTGAACGCTTTACCTCAGGTTATGAAGCCAGCGTGGCCAAGATTTTGCGCCGCTCCTTCAGGATGATGCTGATTTATGCCTTGCTGGTGGGGGTGGTTGCCTGGATGTTCACCCGCATGCCTACCGCCTTCCTGCCTGATGAAGATCAGGGCATGTTGATGTCGATGACCATCCTGCCACCGAACTCCTCCCAGGAAAGCACCGAAAACGTCCTTAAAAAGGTATCGGCCCAGTTCCAAACCGAAGCCGGGGTGAAATCCGTCTTTACCGTAGCGGGCTTCAGCTTTGCCGGACAGGGACAAAACATGGGAATGGCATTCGTCAGCCTGAAAGACTGGTCGGAACGTACTGGTCCCGGAGAGGATGTGCAGTCCATTGTGGGTCGCTCCATGGCCGCATTTTCCCAATACAAGGAAGCCATGGTCTTTGCCTTTGTGCCCCCGGCAGTGCTGGAGCTGGGTACGGCCAACGGCTTTGACATGTACCTGCAGGATCTTACCGGGCAGGGCCATGACAAACTCATCCAGGCCAGAAACCAGTTACTGGGCATGGCGGCACAGAACCCCAAACTCATGGCGGTTCGCCCCAATGGTCAGGAAGACTCGCCCCTCTATCAGCTGGATGTGGATTACGAGAAACTCAAGGCATTGGGCGTGGATATCAGCAGTGTTAACAGCACGCTGGCCACCGCCTGGGGCGGCGCCTATGTGAATGACTTCATCGACCGTGGCCGCGTGAAAAAGGTTTACGTGCAAGGTGAAGCTAGATACCGCATGCAACCTGACGATTTGGACAAATGGTATGTGCGCAACAGCGCCGGTGAAATGGTACCATTTTCCGCATTTGCCACCGGCCACTGGGAGTACGGCTCGCCCCGTCTGGAACGCTTTAACGGGCTGTCAGCCGTAAACATTCAGGGCTCTGCCGCACCGGGATTCAGCACCGGGGAAGCCATGGACACTATGGAACAACTGGCACAGCAGTTACCACCGGGCTTCGGGCTGGCGTGGAACGGCATCTCTTACGAGGAACGGCTCTCCGGCAACCAGGCACCGCAGCTGTATGCCTTGTCCCTGCTGGTGGTGTTCCTGGTACTGGCGGCGTTATATGAAAGCTGGTCCGTACCCATTGCCGTCATTCTGGTTGTGCCACTTGGGGTTATCGGGGCGCTGCTGGCCATGAACGGCCGCGGTTTGTCCAACGATGTATTCTTCCAGGTGGGATTGCTGACCACCGTGGGGCTGGCCACCAAAAACGCCATTCTGATTGTGGAATTTGCCAAGGAATACTACGAAAAAGGTGCCGGACTGATTGAGGCCACCCTGCATGCAGTGCGGGTGCGGTTACGCCCCATCTTGATGACCTCCCTGGCCTTCGGCTTGGGTGTGGTTCCTCTGGCCGTCAGTACCGGTGCTGGCTCTGGCAGCCAACACGCCATTGGTACCGGGGTACTAGGGGGGATGATAAGCTCCACCTTCCTGGGGATTTTCTTTATCCCGGCATTCTTTATGGTGGTGGAGCGCCTGTTCAGCAAACGGGAGCATGCCTTGCCCCAAGAGCCGCATAAGCAGTAAGCATCCTTGACCTAAACGGGCATGGATTGAGTGCCTGTGACAAAAAGCCCTCCACGGTCATCACCGGCGGAGGGCTTTTCATTAAGGGCAACACCCGGCATCATGGGAGAAACAGGATTACGGACAATCGAAAATCCCGGGGGATTATAGGGTGAAAAAAAGGCAAAAAAATAGACCCTGGGGGAGGGTCTAAAAGGCAAACTATGAACTAATCGCTCTAACCTAAACCATGTAACAGTGCCAATTTACCTTGTGTCCACTGAACAAAAGCTGAACAGTGAGTGGGCAACAATCAGCAAATCCGATGGGATAAATACCAGGTAGCCATATTCCCTCATCAATCAGGCCATTTAATCCCACATTTTATAGGTTGATTTACCAATAGCTGATTTGTTCACCTGCGCTAATATCATTATTATTTAAAAGAATCAAATAGATATGATTTAACAGCCAACAAAAAGTTAACATTTATACAAGAAATTACACTTTTTGATGCGTGATTGTTAAAATCACTTGTTTATACGTCAAAAACAGCCGTTTTTAATCAGGATGAGTCAAAATATGCCGTTTTATTGAGCTTGCGATAATGCGGAGTTCAAGCGGGTTTCAGGGAAATAGAAACGCTGCCGATAACACTTTTGCTATGATAAAAAAGACAACAGCTTATCCGGAGCACCATGCCAAGGCTATCACTACTGACACTCATGTCATTGCTGTTATGTTTAAGCCCTGCCGGCCACAGCGCCGACGCCCCGGCCGTGCGGGTGATTATTGCCCATGACCCCTTGGCCCATGCGCCAAAAACGCCAAAAAACCAGGAAAAGGTCTATCGCTCCCACAGTAACGGCATCACCCGTTTTAGTGATCGCATTCCCCTTGCCGGCCGTTATGATGTGCTGTTGTTTGACTGCTACGCCTGCGATCCCGCCTCAACCATCAATTGGTACCAAACACCACTGTTTCGCCGCAATTACCAAACAGAAATTGCCAAAGCCGCCAAACATTACCAGCTGGAGCCTGCGCTTATCCGGGCGGTTATCCATGCGGAGTCGGCCTTTGATGCCTCGGCCAAATCCCGCAGCGGCGCCATGGGTTTAATGCAGCTGATGCCGCAAACTGCTCAGGCACTGGGGGTGAAAAACGCGTTTTCCGTCAGTGAAAACATTGATGCGGGCAGTCGCTACCTGTCCCAGATGCTGCAGCGTTTCAAGGGCAACATCAGCCTTGCCTGCGCCGCCTATAATGCCGGCCCCAGCAATGTGGCACGCCACAACGGCATTCCGCCCTTTGCGGAAACCAAAGCCTATGTGGAGCGGGTACAGATTTTACTGCAGCGTTACCGCGCCAGCTGAATCACTCCGCCACTTCCCATGTCACCTGATAATCGCCATCAGCCCCCAGAAGCGGCTGTAAGCTGGCCAGCATATCCCGGGCAATGTCATCCAGTTGCCATGGCGGATTGATAATCCACAATCCGGCAGCGGTCATGCCAAATTCATCGGAGTCTGGCAATACGCGTTGCTCGATGCGCAACTGGCGACGGATGCCGCTCTCTTTCAGACGCTGCAGCATGGCTTCGGTCTGCTGACGATGCACCACCGGATACCACAGCATGTACACTCCGGTGGCAAACTTGCGGTGAGCCTTTATCAGGGTGTCGGCCACCAGCGTGTAGTCGGTCTTGATTTCATAACTGGGGTCAATCAGGATGAGCCCGCGCCGCTCTTTGGGCGGCAATGCGGCCAACAGGCCTTTAAGGCCGTCGCCGGCCACCAGTTTCACCTGCGGGTCATTGCCAAAATACTCGGCCAGCAACTGTTGATCCGACGGATGCAGCTCATGGATCAACATCCTATCCTGTGGCCGCAAATTCATGTCTACCAGCGCCGGAGAGCCGGGATAAAAGGCCAGTTCATCTTGCTCTTCATTAAAATGGCGCACATTGTCCAGGTAGGCTTGCAGGCTGTCAGGCAGTGATTGCTGTTGCCAAAGACGGCCGATGCCGTCATGGAACTCTCCGGTTTTTTCGGCAAATTCATCACTCAGGCTATAGCCACCCGCACCGGCGTGGGTGTCGATATACACCAGCCCTTTCTCTTTTTTTTGCAACAGGGCCAGCGCTTGCAACAACACTGCATGTTTCAGCACATCCGCATAGTTGCCGGCGTGGTATCCGTGACGATAACTGAGCATAACGATTTCCAACATGTCAAAGAGGCGGCATTATAAGATTCATTGCGCTAAAAAGCACCCAAAGGAGAGTATCACCCACCGACGGGCTTTGGCATAATGCCGCTACCCCTGATGATCCCGAGAACCGTTTTGAAATCACCCGTAACCGCCGTCTATTTTGACCAGCAGCACCCACAACTCGCCGCCCTGATGGCACAGCATCAGCTGCAGTTTGATGAACAGGCGCAGTTTGAAATGGCCCTGATAGACGGTATGCTGAATCTACTGAAACGTGATGAGCCCAAACTCGGTGGCGTGCATGTGGATTTTACCGCCGGCGCCGTGGCCCATCGGCGCAAATTCGGTGGCGGCAGGGGTCAGGAAATCGCCAAAGCAGCGGGGCTGAAACAGGGGATGAGCCCCACGGTGCTGGACAGCACTGCCGGGCTGGGACGGGATGCTTTCGTGCTGGCAAGCTTAGGCTGTCAGGTATGGCTGATTGAACGCCACCCCGTGGTAGCCGCCTTGCTGGCTGACGGGCTGCAACGGGCCTATGCCGATAAGGAAATCGGCACCTGGATGCAACAACGGATGCAGCTGTTACCTTGGGGAACCACACTGGAACAGCTCACGCCAGCACAACTGGCCATAGACGTGGTGTATTTGGATCCCATGTATCCCCACCGGGACAAAAGCGCACTGGTCAAAAAGGAGATGCGGGTATTTCAACATCTGGTCGGCGCCGATGAAGATGCCGCCCATTTGCTGCAACCGGCGCTCAGGCTGGCGCACAAACGGGTGGTGGTCAAACGCCCGGATTATGCCGAAAACCTGGATGACACCGCCCCCACACTGGTTATCGCTACCCGCAAGAATCGCTTTGACGTTTATGTAAAAGCCGCCATGATGTAACGGTAAACCCCATTGGCCCGGAGGTGCTTCATGCTGACAATGCTGCGGGATTATCTGCGGTTGCTGCTGTTTTTTGCCGGTACCCTGGCAGGCTTGCAGATCCCGGGATTTGTGGATCAGTACGGTAAAAGCCTGCAGGCCCACCTGGCCGAGGCCAACCGCCAGCTGGCGGGGTTTCAAGCGGATGCCGAGCGCTACTTTGGCGGTAATCTGGAGCAGTTGATTGCCCATTATGCCGCCAGCAACGACCCGATATTCAATGCCGGAGGTGACAACCTCAGCAGCATGGCACAGCGTCGTTACTTGCTGCAGGATGCCCTGCAACGGTTCCAGCGCAATGCCTACAGCCCTTATAGTGAGCTGTTGCTGCATCCTTTGGCGGACATTCGCCGGGAAGTCTGGCAGCATTACAGCCACAACGTGTTACTGAAACCCGATGCCATGGCCTTTGGCCTGCTCAGTGGCTTGCTGCTGGCAATGGCGACAGAAGCCCTGCTGGGCTTGTTATGGTGCATGTTGCGCTGGCCGTGGCGCCGGCCCCAACCACAATGAACATCCACAACTTACACAAGGACTCGCGTTATGATTGCACAAGGTCAACGGTTACCGGAAGGTACGCTCAGTGAACTCACAGCAGACGGCATGGTGGAACATCAGGTCCGGGAGCTGTTTGCCAAGAAAAAAGCGGTCATGTTTGCCGTGCCAGGCGCCTTTACCCCCACTTGCTCCAATGCCCATCTGCCGGGTTATGTGGCGCTGGCGGACGAGTTCAAGGCCCGTGGCGTCGAGCTTATCATCTGCCTGGCAGTGAATGATGCCTTTGTGATGAAAGCCTGGGGGGATGATCAGAATGCCTCTGAAATCATGATGCTGGCAGATGGCAATGGCGCCTTTACCAAGGCGCTGGGGCTGGAGTTTGATACGGGCAGTTTTGGCGGCCTGCGCTCTCGCCGCTATGCCATGCTGGTAGAGGATGGTGTGGTGACCCTGCTAAATGTGGAAGCCCCCAAAGCCTTTGAAATCAGCGATGCCCGCACCATGCTGGCAGCGCTGTAAACCATACGGTGATGTTATTCCCGGGGCAGCTTCACGGTGGCGCGCAAGCCACCCTGGGGGCGGTTTTCCAGCAGTATCTGCCCTTGATGGCGCTCCACAATGCGCTTGATAATGGCCAGCCCCAACCCTGAGCCAACACTGCCCCGGGCGCTATCGCCCTGGGTAAAAGGCTGAAACAACTGCGGTATCTGCTCCGGGCGGATCCCCGGCCCGTTATCTTCCACACAAAAATGCACCCAGTGCTTATCCCAGCCGGATTTGACGCAGATCCAGCCATTGCCGTAACGCCGGGCATTTTCCAGCAGATTGGCCACCACCCGCTTAATGGCAATCACATTCATCTCCATCAACGGGCAGTCTGCCGTCAGCTGCAGTTCAATGCCTTGCGTGCGTTTGGCCTCCAGCTGCACCACATCTTCAATGAGCTGGTTAATCTGGGCCGATTCATGGGGCTGCTGATCCTGGCGGATATAGGCAATAAACTGATTGATGATGGCATCCATGTCCTCAATGTCATTAATCATGCCTTCCTGCAGGTAAGCATCTTCTGCGGCCATCATCTCCGATGCCAGACGAATGCGGGTCAGTGGCGTACGCAAGTCATGGGAAATTCCCGCCATCAACAGTGCCCGGTCCTGCTCCAGCTGTTTCATGCTTTGCGCCATTTTGTTGAAGGTGCTGGTCACTTCAATAATCTCGGAGGAGCCACTGAGGGGTAAAGGATCGGGGAAATCCCCGCGAGACACGGCCATGGCCGCTTTTTGCAAGCGCCGTAACGGCCGGTTTTGCTGCCGGGCAAACCACCAGCCACCGGCCACGCTCAAGGCCCCGATAACCAGCAGATACAGGTTCAGCGGAGACAGGGCGTTTTCATTCCAGCTGTTCAGCGGCACGTTAATCCATACCGATGGCGCCTGGGGGGGGCGGATCCAAATCTGCAGGCCGTTATCATGCTGGGAAATCCGCACTTCGGCCTCACCTCCCAGATACTGGGACATCTGGCTGGATAAAAACCCGTAGTAAGTGGTGCTTTCAATGCCCGCTTCCCGGGCTTGTTGCTGGTTGTATACCTGCATTTCGTCGCCGTGCACCTTGGCGTTAAGCGCATCCACCATGGTCAGGTGCTCGCGGCCGATATCCACGCCGTCAGCAAACAGCAAATTGATTTGGCGGGCGATCAACTGGTTAATCTGCTGGTAGCTGGGCTTGATGAAATAAACCGTCACCGTAAGGTAAGACACCAGCTGGTTAATCAGCAGCAAGCAGCCAATCAGCATCACCGTTTGGCTAAAAGCACTGCGCGGCAGCAGCCGTTGCCACCAGCGAAGCTTCATTTGCGCTGCGCACCGTCCGGCACAAACACATACCCCAGGCCCCACACGGTCTGGATATAACGGGGATTGGCAGGATCTTTCTCAATCAGGCGCCGCAGGCGCGACACCTGCACGTCAATGGAACGCTCCAGCGCCGAGTAATCCCGCCCCCGGGCCAGGTTCATCAGTTTGTCCCGGGACAAGGGCTCCCGGGGATGGGTCACCAGCACTTTAAGCACGGCAAATTCACCGCTGGTCAGCGCGATGGACTCATCATTGTGGTACATCTCGCGGGTGGCCAGGTTCAGGCTGAACTCGCCAAACTCCACCAACGCTTCCTGCTGGGAAGGAGCACCGGGGATCTCCTGTGTCTGACGGCGCATCACCGCCTTGATGCGGGCCAGCAATTCCCGGGGGTTGAACGGTTTTGGCAGATAATCGTCTGCCCCCAGTTCCAACCCGATAATCCGGTCAACTTCATCCCCTTTGGCGGTAAGCATCACAATGGGCAAGTTGCTGCCCTGTTGCCGCAGGCGGCGGCAGATGGACAGGCCGTCTTCGCCGGGCAACATCAAATCCAGCACCAACAGGTGAAAATTTTCCCGTTCCAGCAAGCGATCCATCTGCTCGGCATTGGCGGCACTGCGCACCTGAAATCCCTGTTCCACCAGATAACGCTCCAATAAGGCCCTTAGCCTCATATCATCGTCAACCACCAGAATTTTGGAAGTTTCTTGTCCCATGGGAGAGTTCCTTAAAGCAAACGAAAGCCCGCAAAACGGCGTCAGGCCTGAGGTTGCTCCATAGTAACCGAAAACGGGCCGAACGCGCCAAAATTTAGCGGTTCACCCGGCAAAAAAGCCCCAGGGACTTTGTAACAGGAATTTAATTGCCGTGCTCACCAAGCCCTTTCATTTTATTAAGTTTTTAATGATAAACATCAGGAATGCACCAGATCGGCATCGGTCAGGCTCACCCCCTTGATTTGCGCAAACAAGGCCGCCCCCGGCTGCAACGCCAGCTCATCCAGCGACCAGCGGGTAATGTTGGCCCATAATGGCGTGCCCGCCAGTTGCAGCCGCAATTGCACATAATCACGGTTATCCGTGTCGTTAACCTGTTCCAGTGTCACCGGCAAGATGTTGCGGATGCTGCTGCCCACCGGCTTTTGGGTACACACGGACACCTGGTTGCTGTGCACCCTTACCCGGATGCGCTCGCCTTGATCACGCAGCACTTTGTTCACCCACAAGCTGGCACCGTTATCCAGTTGCAGGCGGGTCATGGCGTAATTCCCGTGGGTTTCGGCCACCGTGGCCTGCAACAGGGAACTCTGCTCCTGCTGGCTCAGCCAGGGGCGCAGCTCGGCGCTGTCCCAAACCTGGGCCAACGGCCCGCTGATCACCGCCCGCCCCTTGTCAATCACCAGCATGTGATCGGCCAACTGCAAAATCTCATCCAGACTGTGGCTAACATAGACAATGGGCAGATTGAACTCCCGCGCCAAACGCTGCAAATAGGGCAGCAACTCCCGCTTGCGGGGCAAGTCCAGTGATGCCAGCGGTTCATCCATCAACAGGATTTCCGGTTGGGTCAGCAGCGCCCGGCCAATGGCCACCCGCTGTTTTTCACCGCCAGACAAACTGGTGGGATAACGCTCCAGCAGGCTTTCCAACCCCAGCAGCTGCACCACGGTGTCAAACTCGCTGCTTTGCCGCTGGCCTTTACGGCCATAATTGAGGTTGCCCCGTACCCGATAATGGGGGAACAAGCGGGCGTCCTGAAACACGAAACCCGCATTGCGTTTTTCCGGCGGCAAATTGATTTTTTTGGCCGAATGATACAGCCAGCGATCTCCCAGTCGAATCTCCCCGCTGTCAGGTGTGGCCAGCCCACCCAGAATGTTAATCAACGATGTCTTGCCCGCACCGCTGCGACCAAAGACCGCACTGACCCCCTGCAATGGCAGCTCTGCCGCCACATCCAGCAAAGTGGCACCCAGCTGCCGTTTTACCTTGATTGTTAACATGAACCGTGTGCCCTCTGTTGCGCCCGTTTACCCAGCCATTGTGATGCCACCAGCGACAGCAGCGAAATCACGATGGCAATGACGCACAACCGCCCGGCTTGGGCTTCGGCACCCGGCGTTTCAATAAAGGAGTACATGGCCAGCGGGATGGTGCGGGTTTCACCGGGGATATTGGAAACAAACGTGATGGTAGCGCCAAACTCGCCCAAGCTGCGGGCAAAGGCCAGCACCATGCCGGAGACAATGCCCGGCGCCGTCAACGGCAAGCTGATGGTGAAAAACACCCGCCAACGGCCGGCGCCCAAGGTACGGGCAGCCTGCTCCAGCCGGGTGTCCACCGCTTCAAACGCCTGGCGAATGGCCCGCACCATCAACGGAAAGGCCACCACCGCCGCCGCCAGCGCGGCACCGCGCCAGTTGAAGGAGAAACTCACGCCAAAGGTTTGATACAACCAATGCCCCAGCCAGCCAGAACGCCCCATGGAAATCAGCAGCAAATAGCCAATCACCACCGGTGGCAATACCAACGGCAAATGGATGAGCCCATCGAGCAGGGATTTACCGGGAAAATCAAAACGAGCCAGCAGCCAAGCGACGAAAATCCCCAGCGGCAGGCTGCAACACACTGCCGTAAGGGATACTTTCAGGCTCAGTAGCAAGGCGGCGACTTCATACTCTGTCAGTAACGCCAAAACCGCACCTATTTATTTAAGAATAAAACCGTATTTACTGAACACGGCTTTAGCCGCATCGGTTTGCAGATAGTCATAAAACGCCTTGGCCGCCGCAGTGGGTTGCTTGTTGACCAGCGCTACCGGATAACTGATGGGCTTATGACTTTTTTCAGGGAAAACCGCCAGGGTTTTTACCTTATTGGAAATCTGCGCGTCGGTAGCATACACGATGCCCAACTGGGCTTCACCGCGTTCCACCAATGCCAGGGCGGCCCGCACACTATTGCTACGTGCCAGCAAGGGCTCAGCCTGTGCCCACAGCCCCAGTTTTTCCAGTGATTGCTTGCCGTAACGGCCGGCAGGCACATGATCAGGGTCACCTACCGCCAAGCGGCTGCTGCCCACGGCCTTTTGCAAATTCCAGCTGGCAGAAATGCTCACCTCGTTAATCGGGCTGCTTTTGGGCGCAATCAGCACTAATGCGTTGTGCAGCAGCGTGATGCGGCTAGCGCTGTCCACCGCTTGATTTTCCACCAGATAATCCATCCATTTCTGGTTGGCGGACAAAAACACCTCTGCTGGAGCGCCCTGCACTACCTGCCGGGACAGCGTGGAGGATGACGCAAAAGAGAATACGGTATCGGTGCCGTTGGCCTTGTCAAAATCATGACCGATGTCAGTCAGGGCATTGGTGAGCGATGCCGCAGCAAATACGGTGATTTTTTCTTTGGCACTTGCCCCAAAACTTAATACCAGTCCCAGCGCAGATGCCAGGAACACGCGCATCATTGGTTTCATTATGCTTCCTTTTTAAACAGATCAAATAAGTGTGAGTGTGAAGGTTATGCGTTATATACTCTACTATATATCGTTAAACAACTCATTCTCTCAGTTTCGTGATCCGAGGTGGTTTTTACGCCGGGATTGAACGAAAATGTGGATAACACCCAAGCAGGCAAGAAGAGCTATGGATCTCAAAGCGCTACTGACACTGAATAACCAACAAAAACTGTTTGCCAACCCCAGGCGCATCCAGTTGTTGCTGCAGATTCAGGCAACCGGTTCCATCAGTCAGGGGGCTCGGGAAGCCGGGATCAGTTACAAGGCCGCCTGGGATGCGGTCAACGACATGAATCAGCAGGCAGAAGCCCCGCTGGTTGCCAGGGAAAAAGGCGGTAAAGGCGGAGGCGGGGCCCAGCTGACCCCTTTTGGACTGCGGTTGCTCAAGGTATATGCCCTGATGGATCAGATGCAGGATATGGCGCTGGAGGCCTTGCTGGATGAAGCCGTGCCCATGGATAACCTGCTGGAGCTGATGGCGCACTTCTCGCTGAAAACCAGCGCCCGCAACCAGCTGACCGGCGAAATCGTGGCGTTGCAGGGAGATACCCTCAGCGACAATGTGCTGGTGCAACTGAGCAGCGGCCAACAGGTACATGCCGCCATTACCCACACCAGCACCAAACGTCTGGGGCTCATACCCGGCAAAAAAGTGCTGTTGCTGTTAAAGGCACCCGCCGTGCTTATCCATCCCCAGCCAGTGCCCCATCACAACTGCATTCGCGGCCAGCTGCTTGATGTAAAACGCAACGATGACAAAAGTGAAATCACCCTGGATATTGGCAGGCACGAGAAAATCTACGCCTCTGTTGGCAACAACACCCTCGATGGCATACCGCTGCAGCTTGGGGATCATTTTTACGCCAGCTTCAGCGCAGACAACACCATCATCGCCACCATGGATTAACCCACAAGGCATAGCCATCATATAAAACGATACCAATGAGCAAAGCACACCTTATCACCCGCAAGGGCTGGGAAGCCCTTGACCGGGAACTCAAATATCTCTGGAAACAATACCGCCCCGAAATCACCCTGAAAGTGCAGGAAGCCGCAGCCCAAGGGGATCGCTCGGAAAATGCCGATTACACCTACAACAAGCGCCTGCTGCGACAAATCGACCGCCGGGTGCGCTATCTGGCCAAACGGCTGGATGAACTCACCATTGTGGATTACTCCCCCAAACAGGAAGGCAAAGTGTATTTTGGCGCTTGGGTAGAGCTGGAAAACGATGCCGGCACCATCGTGCGCTACCGCATTGTGGGCAAGGATGAAATTGACACCAAAAAAGGCTACATCACCATCGACTCCCCCATGGCCAGGGCATTGATAGGCAAGCAGGTGGATGATGATGTCAGGGTGCAAACCCCATCTGGCATGAAGGAGTGGTACGTGAATGCCGTGCAGTATCAGCCCTTCGAGCCGGAGGACACCCCATAAAGCCTATGTGAACATTCCTGCCACAATGCCACATGATGCCTATGGGATCACACAACTGCGCAGACGTAACATTTGTGTCCACAGCCGGTGGTATTGATAGGATGTTGAGGGAAAATGCGTTGGTTACCCATGCGCCTGTTATGAAAAATCCGGATATTACCCATGCAAAATGTTAAATACCGTTTACCTGCCGGCGGCATCGTTCGCCTGATATCGGCCATCACCTTGTTATTGGCGGCCTGTTTTTCCGCGCAAGCCACGCCCGTGGACAATGGCAGCTTTGTGGCTGACCGCTCATGCCCGCTCTACCAGTCAAAGAACAAACAGACCAATCCGGGAGCCCACTACAGCACCCCGGGGCAAACCTTTGTGGTCAAAGAGATATTGGGAGAACCCAACCCGCACTGGCTAAGGGTTGTCACCAATGCGCCCACATCGCCTTTGCGCTGGATTGCCGCAGAGTGCGGCCACGTTTCCGCCCCCAATCTTGCCATGGCACCCTCGGGCAACCAGTGTGGCTTACAGCAAAGCTTTGACAGCCAAATCCTGGCACTGTCCTGGCAAAGTGCCTTTTGTGAATTGCGGGGGGCCAACAAACCCGAGTGTCAGGCGCTGACCCGAAGCAGTTATGCCGCAGGACATTTCACCCTCCACGGTTTGTGGCCCAACAAAAGCAGTTGCAGCAGGGGTTATGGCTATTGCGGCAAAGTGAAACAAAAACCCGGCAATTTTTGTGATTATCCGCCACTACAACTCAGCGATGAAACTGCCAGCGCCCTGAAACAACTCATGCCCAGCTATGCCGCCGGAAGTTGTCTTGAACGTCATGAGTGGTGGAAACACGGCCGTTGCCGCGATACCCGGCCAGACAGCTACTACCAGCTGGCCATGGCGCTCACCCAGCAGGTGAATGCAGCAACGCCACTGATGGCGTTTATACAGAAAAACCTTGGGCATACCGTACAAAAGCAGGATTTTTTGCACGCGTGGCAGCAAGCATTCGGAGCGGACAGCATACATAAACTCACCCTCAAATGTGACAAACAGCTGCTCAGTGAAATCCGCATTTCACTCCCGGCCAGCACCACTGAAAATGCCGCGCTGCCCCAGCTGTTATCCGAGGCCGGCACGGTGCGCCCCGGCAATTGCGGCCGCAGTTTCCGGATTGACCGCCCTTAAGCAAGTGATAACGGGGCAACACCTTGGGCTTTGTATGCCGCGGGTTGCCCATCTTCTGCCCTCACCATGGTGCCTAGGATTAATGGGGTTGATGGCCGGGTAACAGCTCTGTTTGCAGTTCTGCCAGGGTTGTCAGGGCTTCATCAAATTCAAAGCATTCGGCGTGGCTCACCAGCTGAGTGAACAAACGGCTATTGGCAATGGGAAATGCCCGGAGCTGCTCCAACAGCTCAAGACAGTTGGGGTCCATGTCATTGAGCATGGCCTGTAACGCCATTAACAGGTGTTCGCAGTGATGATGGGAAAGCTTGGCGGGGGCGTCATTAAGACAAGGCTGTTCAAACAAGGCATCCAATGCCTTGCAAAGGGATGCCAGTGCCAGCGCCAGCGGCTCAATCAGGTCTGCAGTCTGCTCAAATTGCTGTTTTCTGAACGCTTGATCCAGCGCCTTGGCAAAATGGTGCACCTCGCTTGTGGCAAGGGTGCCGCTAATGCCTTTCAGGGTATGGCTGATGCGCAAGGCCTGCTCATATTCCCCACAATTAACGGCGGTTTTTATGCGTTCAATGTCGTTGCGGTGATCGGTTAAAAAGTCTTTGAGCAATTTACGCAAAAATGCCGGATTGTTGCCGGTATTGGCCAAGGCGGTGGTCACATCCATGCCCTCAATACTGTCAAAACCGCCCGTGGTGGCGTTTGCCATCTGGCCGTGTTGCAAACCGTCATCGGCAATGTCTGCCCGGTGGGGTATCCAGCGCAAGAGTTTTTGATACAGTTCGGCACGCACAATGGGCTTGCCAATGTGATCATTCATCCCCACTTTGAGCACTTTTTCCCGGTCTTCGGTCATCACATTGGCGGTCATGGCCAAAATGGGCAGTTTTTCAAAACCAGGCAGTTGCCGAATTTTGATGGTAGCGGTATAGCCATCAAGCACCGGCATCTGCACATCCATCAGTACCGCCTCGTAGGGTTGTTGCTGCACCATGTCAATGGCCTGCTGGCCATTGACGGCAATGTCCACCTGCAATCCGGCCTGCTCCAGAAACTCACGCGCTATTTGCTGATTAATCAGATTGTCTTCAACCACCAGCACCCGGGCGCCGCGAATGGGCGCCATCTGCTGACGGCCGGACAGTTCATGGATAAACCTGTCGGGCTGACGGGCATTGTCATGGCCCGCAGCAGACATGATGGCATGCCGAAGATTACGACGATTAATCGGCTTACTGAGTATATCAACGCCGTGGAGGCTGTATTTTTTGAGCTCTGCTTCTGCCAATGCTGCAGCGCCAAGCACCAGGATTTTGGGCTTGTGCCGCAGCTGCAGCTGTTCATCAATCTGCTGGGCCACCTGCAGCGCGTTAACCTGTGGCATGTGGCAGTCAATGAGGCACAGGTTAAACGGTGCCTCGTGCCCATCGGCATCACGCAACGCGGTATAAGCCTCATCGGCTGCGGCCACGCTGGCAACCTGCAGGCCAAGATTGCCCAGCATGGATGTCAACATGTCCCGCGCCTGGGGGTTGTCATTCACCACCAGCGCCCGCAGTGCGCTCAGGTCCATCGTCTCACCGGACACACTGGCATCAGCGGCTTTTTCGGCAAGGGTCAACGGCAGGGTGAAGCTGAATTTACTCCCGTGCCCAGGCATGGATTCCACCCAGATTTCACCGCCCATCTGCTGGATAAGTTGCTGGGAAATCGTCAACCCCAGGCCTGTGCCGCCAAAACGGCGGGTGGTGGATTCATCCGCCTGCAAAAAGGCCTTAAAGATGTTTTGCTGCTGCTCGGGGGCAATGCCGATACCGGAGTCAATCACATCAAACTGCATGACGATTTTTGTGGCGCCAGCCTTGCGCGGGTGGCCATGCACTCGCAGGATGATGTGCCCCTGCTGGGTAAATTTGCTGGCATTACTCATCAGGTTCTGCAACACCTGACCGATACGCAGTGGATCGCCGCATAGGTGTTGTGGGGTATGGCGCTCGATATCAAAAAAGAGTTCGAGGTTTTTCTCCTCGATGATATTGGCAAACATGGAGCCCAGGTTATCCAGCAGCGTATCCAGATTGAACGCAATAGTTTCAATGTTGAGCTTGCCGGACTCAATCTTGCTCAAATCCAGTATGTCATTGATGATGCCCAAAAGATTTTTGGCGGCGATATTTACATTGGTGATGTAGCCATGCTGCCTGGGAGTAAGGCCGGTTTCAAGCGCCAGGTCGGTCATGCCCAAAATGGCATTCATCGGCGTGCGGATTTCGTGTGACATGTTGGCCAGAAACTCTGATTTGGCGAGGTTGGCGGCCTCGGCGGCTTCCCTCAAACGGGAGGTTTCCTTTTCGCTTTCATCACGCCGAATAATGTCCCGCTCGATGGAATCGGCCATGTTGTTGAACGTCTCCGCCAACATGCCAATCTCATTTTCTGATTGTTTCTCAATACGCACCGTGTAGTCGCCATCAGCCACCCGCTGCGCCGCATCGGTGAGATCTTCGACCGGTTGGATAAGATGTTTGCGCCGCGAGAAAAACTCCAGGTGCATGGCGATAAAAATCACCAGCAGGATAATCATCAGGTTGCTGAAGAGTTTGTTCTGTTTGTCCGCCAGCGCTTGGTAGGCTTCATCCCTTTCCAGCACTTGCCGGCTGTTGAAGGCATCGACTTTATCCAGCTCGGTATTCAGCAAATTATTGTAATCCAGCCCGTTAAGGAGCTTGTTTGCTTCACCGTATTGCTGGCTCCTTATCAGCGCCACCACCTGCTCATTGAGTTCGGCCAGTTGCCTGTTGGCACGCAACTGATTGATTTCTTCAAGCTTGATGGCATTTTCACCCACATCCGATTTGCCGGCGACATTCTGCAAAAAATCATCAATCAGCTTTTCATCAGATGCGATAAGGCTCCGTAAATGATGATATTCCTGCAATGCCTCGGAGTTTTGCCCCCGACTGCTGGCCCATTCCCGCAGGTGCTGTATTTCCTGGTAGCGCAAATGGTGCAAATAGTTGGAAAGGTCGGTTGCCAAGCTGTATTGCTGGGCAATGGCCTGTGATTTGTGGCTGATGTTCCATTGCATCAAAAACAGGGTGACCATGCCAGCGGTGGCGATAATCGCTAGTAACAGTCCGCGGTTTGATGACTCACGAATCTTCATGCATGGCTCCTGCTCAGTTAGTCAAAGGCAAGCACTTCACGTTTCCAATGATGCTGCAGCAACAGCGATAACAGCGTACTGACCACCGGAAATACCGTCAGTAGCGGCAGGGTGATGATGTTGGCCACATGGGGGCCTTTCCCCTCGGGCATGAAAAGATAAATCACATAAATCGTCATGGCCTCCAGCGCAAAGGCAAACAGGTAATGCAGGTACCACTGAAAGCGCAGTTTGAAAGAGAACAGCAACCAGCGCCACAAAAAACCCATGGTAACGGCCGTCACAATGCTCATGACGCCGGACAGAGCTCCAATGCCGCCCTGATAATAGCGGTAGGCGGCCCCGATGATGGCGCCGATAATCACAATGCGCCAATTGAGGAAAATGGCCGCGCAGCTCAATAACACCCAACGGGTATCCACAAAGATGCCCTTGTCCACATGCACGGGGTTACTCAAAATGATCACGGTCATCAGGCCTAACGCCACCCCCGAGGTGCTGTATTCCACGTACTGGTTGGGAAACTTAATCGAGTTGGAGGCAAATTCGTAAATCGCCACCAGCCCGAGCAACAAAATTGCGCTGAACACAAAATCCAGATACAGATCCATAATGCCAATTACCCCCGTGTAGCCACTTCGTAGCGGTTGCGACCATTAAGTTTGGCAGAATAAAGCGCCCTGTCCGCCATTGAGATAACGTCTTCACTGGTAATGTGCTGATCAGGTTTTATATGGGCGATACCGAGGCTGATGGACACGATTTTCTGCGATGAGGCCCCCCCGCTGTGCTGGATTTGGCAATCACCGACGGCCTTGATGGTGGCTTCGGCCACCGCTTTAGCCCCTTGCAGATTGGTATCGGGCAGCAGCATGGCAAATTCTTCACCACCGTAACGGGCGACCTGATCGGAACGGCGCCGACAGACGGACGTCAGCGTCTGTGCAATTTTCTGTAAGCAGTAATCCCCTTGCTGGTGGCCATAGAGATCGTTGTATTTTTTAAAGAAATCAATATCGATAAGAATGAGGCTGAAGTCAGATAACGCCCGGCTGCAACGCTGCAACTCGTAAGATAGTCGTTCATCAAAAGAGCGCCGGTTCAGGACCTGTGTCAAACCGTCTTTATAGGCATACTGGGTTAACAGGTCCGCCTGCAATTTAAGCCGGATCTGGGTTTTAATCCGCGACAGCACCACGCTGGGGTTGAAGGGTTTGGTGATGTAGTCAGCGCCGCCGATTTCAAGGCCCCGGGTTTCGTCCGCCGCCGAAGAATAGGACGAGATGAAAATCACCGGAATGGCTTCTGTCAGCGGATCATGCTTGAGTTTTTGGCACACCTCAAAACCGTCCATGCCCGGCATGTTGATATCCAGCAAAATAAGATCCGGCAGTGCCTTATTGACCGCTTTCAATGCCTGCTCACCATTAATGGCCACCATGATCTTGTAATCGTTTTTCAGCAGCCCGTTGAGCATGTTCAGATTGAAGCGCTCATCGTCCACAATCAGTATTTTCGGTGTTTTTTGCATAACTGAGTAATTTTTCTGGAAAAGATGCCATTTTTGGGTGGATTGATTTGGTCTCTATAGAGATATAGAAGACAGTTGCCATGACTGTCAATGCGAGGGACGATTGTTGATACCCGCCATTTGTCAGCCTAACAATCAAAGCGTTGCACGGGCCTTGCCGGGAAAGACTGTGTCAGTCATGCAGTATGCCCAAAAATCAAGGTCAGCTGACTTGGAGAAGGATACGCCCGACATATGGCAGAACATTTACCGGGTTGAGCAAACGAGGCAAATAACGACAAAATCAACAAGATTAATACACAAGATATTGATTTTGGGATACTTGGAGCGGGTGAAGGGAATCGAACCCTCGTATGCAGCTTGGGAAGCTGCCGTTCTACCATTGAACTACACCCGCAAAGAGGAGGACTGCATTAGCAGTGACGTCATAACTTACTGACTTTAAGCGCAAAGTCAAGTAACTTCCCGCTGCCGCTGCCAATGCCGGCGTTAACCGCTCAATTTATCTGCGTTATCCGCGAAATTGCGGCAAGATTTCGGCCATGACCAACAAATGGCACAAGGCGGTAATCACCCCAAAAGCGATGACCAGCACCACCAGCGCGGTGCCGCCGGGTACCTGAAAGCCCTTGTCCTGTGGAAACAACTGCCGCGAACGGTACGCCATCAGCGCCGGGACGATGACGGCCCAGATGGTGGCCGCCAACGCCGCAAAACCGATAGCAACCAAAAAGCCATTGGGGAATAAAATCCCCATGACCAAAGGCGGTACAAAGGTGACCAACGCGGTTTTGATGCGGCCACTGTGGCTGTCATCAAAGCCGAACAAATCGGCCACGTAATCAAACAGCCCCAAGGTTACTCCAAGAAAGGACGATGCCACGGCCAGATTGGCAAACAGGGTCAGCATGGAGTCCAGCAGCGCAGAAGTGCCGGTTTTGCCCAAAGCTTCCACCAGTACCCCCATGTTGCCGCCCTGGGCGATAATGGCGCTGAAACTGCTGCGGGGCAGATTGCCCATGGTAGCCACCAGCCATCCCAGATAGATGATTAACGCGATGAACGTGCCCACAAACAGCGCTTTCACAATCAGCGCAGGACGGTGCCCGTAATATTTCACCAATGAAGGCACATTGCCGTGATAGCCAAAACTGGCCAAACCGAAAGGAATGGCGGCCCACAAATAGGGCACAAACTGTTGCGGGCCGTCCGGTTGCCACAGTTTGCCGCTATCAACGCCGGTAAACAGATGGCCGATGGCCAGCACAAAACTTATCACCATGCCGCCAATCAGGATAGACGTCACCCTATCCACCGCTTTGGTGCTGATGAAAACAATCAGCGCCAGCACGATGGCAAAGAGTAACGCCGCCCCGCTTTGTGGCAGAGCCAACCCCAAACCATTGAGGTAATGGTTAATGATGGAGCCGCCGCCACTGATATAGGCATAAGTGAGGATATACAGTACAAAGGCGATGGAAGCACCGGTGAGCACCCGTCCGAATTGCCCCAGCGTACGGCTGGCGAGGGTGTCAAAACTTGCCCCGGGTTCAAAATGCAAATTGGTTTCCAACAGCAAGAGTCCGGACATCAACATGCAAAACCACACGCCCAGCAGCATCAGCACCGAGTACCCAAACCACATGCCGGCGCCAACCACCGGCAGGGAGAACATGCCCGCCCCCACGGTGGTGCCGGTAATAATCATGGCGCCGCCAAGTAACGACGGCGTTTTGCCGCTAACCTCAGTACTGCTCATTAGGACTCCTGCCTGGACTGAATGCTGTGCTCAATGGTTTTACGCACATCGGCTTGTAACAGTGCATTGGTGTAATCGCGCATCTGCCGGATGCGTTGCTGGCTGTCTGCCCCCTCAAGATACCCCAGCTCTTTTAGGCGGATGCTGAGAGTGGCATACAGTTTTTTGTCGTAAAACTCCGGTGCGGTAATGCCGTGCAGTGCCCCTAAGCGACTGGCAAGCAGGTAACTTTCGCTTTCCAGATCGCCCCGCTCCAACCGGGGACTGGCGGATAACAGGTTAAAGATGATGGCATAACGCTGCAGGGTTTCGCCCATGGTTTCTGCCAGCAGTGCCAGGGCATTTACCCCTTGAGGAGTCACTGCCAGGGTGTCTGGCTTCATGTAACCTGCATCCACAAAACGCTGTAACACCTGCTCGCTATATTGTTGCAGTGCCTGTGGCGATTTTTCCCCTAAAAACAGCTCTGCCTGCAAGAGGGCATAAAATGGCTGCAGTACCGCCTGCAGCTGATTACGGCTGGTCAATTGCAGCTTGAGCAGGCAGTTGGCAAGCAATGCGGGCACCACAAACAAATGCAGCACGTTATTGCGGTAGTAAGTCATGGTGATGGCTACGCGCTCATCCAGTGACACAATGTCCCCCAGGCCGTCATTTGCCACACAGAATTTGTTCAGCGCTATCCCTTGGCGCAGCAACTCCTGGCCGTTGCCATCGGCGACCGAACTGAATCCGGTATAAGGCACCTGACGTAACAGTTCCAGATAGAAGTCCAGCTGGGCTTCAAGCTGTTGCCGCTCCAGCGCATGCTGTTTGGTGGAAAGCAACACCAGACTGGTTAGCGATACCGCTGTTGCTGCTGCGGCATCGTTGATATGGGTCATCACCTGATTGGCCAGATCATTCACCACCGGGGTGAGCCATAACGGTTTCTGCTCCGGATCTTCTGACGTTTCATCCCGCCAGCTAGGTGCCGCTGTGGTTAAGAAATGTTGCAGGTTGATGGGTTCGCCAAAATTCACGTACACCCGGCCAAAATTGCCCAGCTTACGTACTGCACCAAGCACTTGCCACACGGACTCTTTCTGCTTTTTGCGACCACTGAGCTCTTTGAGGTAAGTGGCCACCTCCATCACGTGATCGTACCCCAGATACACCGGCACCAGCGTGACCGGACGGTTGATGCCTCGCAGCACGGAGTTGACCGTCATCGCCAGCATGCCGGTTTTGGGCGCCAGAAGCCGCCCGGTACGGGAGCGTCCACCTTCGGTAAAGTATTCTACTGAATAGCCCTTGGCAAACAGCTGCCCGAGGTATTCCTTAAACACGGTGGTGTACAACTTGTTGCCATTGAAACTGCGACGGATGAAAAAGGCGCCGCCACGGCGAAAAATTGGCCCGGCGGGCCAGAAATTCAGGTTGATGCCCGCCGCAATATGGGGCGGCACCATGCCTTCAAAATACAACAGGTACGACAGCAGCAGATAATCCATGTGGCTGCGATGACAAGGCACATACACGATTTCGTGGCCGTCGCGGTGCAGTTGCCGCACATGTTCGGCGCCGCGAATGGAAATGCCCCAGTACAATTTATGCCACAGCCAGGTCAGCAACCGTTTGCTGATGCGGATCAGGCTGTCTGAATAATCAGCGGCAATTTCATCAAGATAAGATTCTGCCCGGGCTCTGGCTTCCGCCTCCGGGATGTTTTTGCTGCCGGCCTCTTCCAAAATCGCTTTTTGCAGCGCATCGCTATGGAGCAAATCGGCAAACAGGGCTTGCCGATTAGGCAATACCGGGCCGGTCATCACCTTACGCTGGCGACGAAAATGCACCCGCGCCACCCGGGAGAGCTTATGGGCAATGGCTTTGTCTGTACCGTGCTGATCCGCCATCCAGCGCAACGATACCGCATTGGAGAACTGCACAAAATTGTCCCGCCCGAGGAACAGGATCATCCAGAATTTGCGCAGCCAGGTGGGACTTTCCCGCTCAAACACCGCCGCCCGCATGGTGTCGTCTTCCTTGCCGGGGGTTCGCCCCCAATACAAGCTCACCGGCACCAGTTGGATGTCCAGGGTCTTGTCGGATTTATGCAAATTGAGCAGTTGGGTAAAACAGTGCAGAAACGGCATGTCGTCCTTGCGGGCGCCCAGCAACGGCTTGGCACCTTCCAGGCATACTACTCGCGGCAACGCCACGCCGTTCACCTGTAGCGTTTCATAAGGGCTTGGCAGCCCCAGTTTGTCGGTAACGTCCGCCAGCGCGGCAATATCGCTTTGGGATTCGGTTTTCATGACATACGCCATGGGTTTGGAGGGATCCAGATTCAAATCAGTGAATGGATCCTGTGGCACCACCACAGAATGAACCAGCTGCCGCTGCAGCCAGCGCCACGAAGAGCGCCAGAGTGAGTCGTGTTTGGACATCGTTTTTTATAGCATCTAAACCCCAATCAATAACTCGGTAGAATACCAGAATAAGCCAAGGCTTATCCAACAGTCTGACAATTGGTTAATACTTGCACTGCTCAAAATACTGTATATACTAACAGTTACTGTATGAAAAAACAGGAATCAACATGAGACCGCTGACACCACGACAGGCGCAAATCCTGGAGTTGATTAAAACCAACATTGCCGAAACCGGCATGCCCCCTACCCGCGCAGAAATTGCCAGCCGGCTGGGCTTTAAAAGTGCCAATGCGGCAGAGGAACACCTCAAGGCGCTGGCCAAAAAAGGCTGCATTGAGATTATGCCCGGCACCTCCCGTGGGCTGCGCCTGCCCATGGAAGAAGAACAGCCGGAAGAAACCGGGCTGCCGCTGATTGGCCAGGTTGCGGCCGGCGAGCCGATTCTCGCCCAGGAACATGTTGAACAGTATTATCAGGTGGACCCTGCCATGTTCCACCCCAGTGCCGATTTTCTGCTGCGGGTTCGTGGTGACAGCATGAAAAACATCGGCATTCTGGAAGGCGACTTGCTGGCAGTACACAAAATGCAAGATGCCCACAACGGCCAGGTGGTGGTTGCCCGGGTGGATGATGATGTGACCGTGAAGCGCTTTGAGAAAAAGGGCAACATTGTACTGCTGCATCCGGAAAATGACGAATACCAACCGATCCGCGTTGACCTGAGCTGTCAGCCCTTGACCATTGAAGGTCTGGCAGTGGGAATCATCCGCAACGGAGACTGGTTATGAGCACTCTCATGGGAAAGGCCCCGGAGCACCCCGGACTATGGCAGGATGCTGCCTATGTGGCTGAGCACAGCTGGCAGCAAACGGAAATTACCAGCCTTGTCACTCACTCTCAGGGACGACAGGAGCTGCAGCAACTCAGTACGCAGCTGGCCCGCTTAAGTCAGCTTGGCCGCTGGATTGTGCTGATTAACCCGGAAAACGCCATCGGCTATAAAGAGTTGCTGGCAGATGCCGGCGTGCGCATGGACCGAGTGTTATTGGTGCGGGCCCGGGATGAAGTGGAAGCCTTATGGGCCATGGAAAAAGCCCTGACCAGCGGTACCTCCAGTGCGGTGATAAGCTGGGTGGAACAGCTGGATCACAAAGACAAGCGCCGCTTGCAACTGGTGGCCAAAAGCGCCAGGGCCATGGGCATAGTGCTGGAAAACAACCCGATGGCCGCAGAGCCGGCCTCGTTGTTTCCCAAACTGCAAGCCGTGCACTAAAGCCGATTTGCCGGGAGGGCCACTGCACCACTTTACGGCGAGTAAAATGGCGCATTGGAATACAGGATAACGTTGCAGGCCTCGAAGCTTTACTCATGGTTTAACTCTTGGTTTAAGTACGAGTTAACCCCATAAAAAACGCAGCATCCGCTGCGTTTTTTATGACACCACGAAATGCAAAATGACGTTATGCCTTTGACCCATTTCATATCGGGCGGTAATTACTCTTTCAGCCAGTGTCCGGGATGTGGGGTGTAATAAACGCTCACCCGCTCGGGAGCAGTACATGTGGGCAGCATGGCATCTGGCTCCAACAGGAACCAATTACGCCGATGTGCCCTTCCCATGTTTCGGCCCTTGCTCATATCAAAACAGCTGAGTTTTTCATTATCAGCCACCAGCAGATAGCGTTTCTGGCCTTGCTGCAACCAGCGCCAGGCATTGCGCTCCTGCTCTGCCACCGGTGCCAGATAACTGAAGTGGGTAATATCCAGCGGTGAAAACAGAATGAACTGCTCTTTGAAATGCACCAACCCCAGTTGGGCATCAGCACCAACCACCTCTGCGGTATGCTGCAAAACGGCTTTTGGGGTACGTACGGCATCCAGTAACAGGGAACCCCAACTGGTAAACACCATCCAGCCAATAAAGGTAACCACCCCGGCGCGAACCAATGAAAAACCGTGACGGCTTTTCCATAACACCACCAGCCACAGCGCCGCCATGGTCAATAGCATATAGCCAAAGTGGCGGACATCATCGGTATAATCCGCCAGTTTTCTCAGCAGCCAGGGAGACTCGATAACGGCCATCACCCCGACGATCGCCACCACGGCGGTGACGAACCACAACAGCCCTGACACCAGCCATTCAAACCAGCGCCGCTGCCCCACCCCTTGCAAAGCGGCGGCCATCACCAACGCTGCCATGGGCAACGCAGGTAAAATATACAGGTTACGTTTGCCGGGACTGATGCTGAAAAATAAAATCACCAGCCCCACCCATACCAGCAAAATGACAATTTGCGGGTCTTGCTTCAGCCGTGCCACAAAGGTTTTCCAATGGGCCAACGCCAAAAAGGGCAATGGAAACCACAACCAGGGGATCACACTGACTACAAAAAAATACCAGGGCTTGATATGGTGCCAGGCATTGGCATAACGCTGCCCCGTTTGTTTGAACAGGATATTGTTCATGTAAGCGGTATATTCCGGTGCATTATGCTGCAACACCGTCAGCACCATGGGCACCAGCCAGGCGGCAATCACCGCCAGCATTACCAGTGGCCCCGCCACCGCTCGCCAGCGCCAGCTTTGCCGGTACAGTTGCCGGCGCCAGGCATAAAACCCCAAGGGCAGTAACATCAGCAGGGGTAAAAAACCCACGCCTTTGGTAATCACCCCAAGCCCCATGAAAGCCCAGGCAATAAAATACCATGTCCAGTTTGGCCCCAGCATGAAATGGCGAATGAGACCGTAACAACCCACGGTTATCCAGCACATCACCATGGCGTCTATCTGGGCGCTTTTGGTCTGCAATAAAAACTGGGGCACCAGCATCAGCAGTAATGCCGCATTGCGGCCAGTGCGCACATTCCATAAGCGGGCGCCCAGGTCGTACACCAGCATGACGGTCAACAAGCCGGACAAGGCATTGGGCAGCAAAAACGCCAGTTTGAGATTACCAAGCACCAAGTAAAACAGCGCAATGGCCCACATGAACACCGGAGGTTTGTCAGGATAAAACTCGCCGCCGCGACTGGGAAACAGCCACTGCCCGTTGTTTACCATCTCCCGAGCGGCCTCAACAAAACGTGGCTCATCTGCCGGCCATGGCGAACGAAAGCCCACGCCCAGTAACATCACCACCAGCGTTAACCAAAACAGCGCCCAAAACACCCGGCGATAATCATCCGACTCGAAAGGTTTCAGCAAAAAAGTCATTGAGCGGTCTCTTCATTTTCAGAAATCAGCTCACCCACTTGGCGCTGCAGGCGGCTACGATAGAGGTATGTGCCAATAATGCTGGACACCAAAAACAGGGCGATGCTGATGATCAGCTGCACATGATCCGACAGCCCCACCCCGGCACCCGCATAGGCAAAAATCAACATTTGGGGCAGATAACCCACGGCGCTGCCGAACAAAAACCCCCGGGCGGGCACATGGGTAGCGCCGGCAAAAAGATTGGTTAACAGGTTACTGCCCACGGGCAAAAGACGGATCATCAACACTTTGAGCCAGGTGTTATGGATCACCAGGGACTCAAATTTTTGCAGTTTGCGGCCAAAGCGCTTTTGCAAACTGCTGCGAAAGGTTAAACGTGCCACATAAAAACTGAGCACACAGCCCAACAACGCGGCCAGGGTGGAATACAGCGCCCCTTGCCAGCCACCCAAGGCAAACCCGAAAACAAATGCAATCATCTGCCTGGGGCCTCCGGCAGCAGTAAACAAGGCGCCGGCCACCAGTAACAATCCCCAGCCATAAAGGCCGTTGGTTTTTACAAAATAAGCCACCCAGTTGCTGTCGGTGAGATGTTCAAACCAGCCTTCCTTTACAGCCCAGGCCAGCATGAACAGGATGGCGGTGACCACAGCAGCTTTTGCCAGACGCTTCACGCCATTATGGCTGATGACTGTCAACGCGTTCAATCTCCGCAATTTTTGCCCGGCGAATAAGCCACATCACGCCCAGAATGTCCACAATACCCACCCACATGCGATTCCATGCGGTGTACTTGGAAACCCCAGCGCCCCTATCCCGGTGGTTCACCACGGAAATGAATACCTCACCGCCCATGCGCCGCACCAAAGCCGGTATATAACGGTGCATGTGATTAAAATAGGGAAGTTGCAAAAAGGTGTCCCGGGGGAACAGCTTCAAGCCACAGCCGGTGTCGGGCACCCCGTCATGCAGCATGGCATTACGCACCTTGTTGGCAATGCGCGACTGAAAACGTTTCCAGGCAGTGTCTTTGCGGTTTTTACGGTATCCGGCAATGCAGAAATGTGGTGTCTGAATGCTTTCGGTTAACTTGAGCATGGCGGGAATGTCCGCCGGATCGTTTTGCCCGTCCGCATCCAGCGTCACTATGTACTGGCCGGTGGCATGACGCACCCCGGTGCAAACCGCCGTACTCTGGCCGGTGCTGCGACGATGGACGATGGCTTTGGCATTACAGCCATTTTTATTGGCGGTATCCATGACTTCCTGCGCAGTGCCGTCACTGCTGCCGTCATCCACCACCAGAATTTCAAATTCACTAAGACCCTGTAGAGACTGACAAATTTCATCCATCAGCGGCCCGATATTGCCCGCTTCGTCTTTGGCGGGGATTACGACTGAAATCAAAAGTTACTCCTGACCCTCCACTGGGGTCCCTTATCATCCGCCAACAAGCCTAATCGGCATTTATTAGCAGAATATTATGAGCTGCACATAATGCCCAAAACTTTCAGTCAGGGGCAAGCTTGGGCACTGATACTATAGTGGTTTTATGACCGGTTGCCGATCTTTATGGTACGAGTGCCGGATAAGCTGGCAACAACGCCCCACGACAAACCTCATTCAATGAGCCATTGCCCTTGGTCATCCGGGCGTACCCACGACTGGGAAAACCAATAGTAGCCATGGCCATGCTTGCTGGGCACGGTGCAATTGTAGCGGGAGCGTCCGGCGGGCAGTGGCTTAAGGGCCTGAACCTGAAAACTGTCGGCACTTATCCACTGCGGTTTTACCGCCGCCTGCCCAGGCAGATAGCAACGCAGCTGCGCCGGGTTGATGTCTGCCATCTCCAGGGTTACCTGCAACCGGGGTTGCCAGTGGCCGTCTGCCAGCTCAGGGTTTGTGGGTGAACTGCTGACAACCGGCATGTTGCGGGCCGCCAGTTTCACTTTAAGGGAATCCATATCGGCATAGGCACCTGCCACGGGAAACCGGGGCAGTGCTGTCAGCAAAGAATAGGGACCGGCGGCACCGGACTGCTGCCCAAGGCCCACGAATCCCACCTCCGTCAGCAGGGCCTGCAACCGGGTGTTGTATTCGCCGTAAGGATACGCCAGCAGTTTTACGCTTTGGCCGGTTTTCGCCTTGATTTCGCTTTCGGTGGCCAGAATATCCCGGGTCACCCGCGCCAACCATTGCGCTTCTGTTTCATCGGCTAAACGGCGGATTAAATGATCATGACGGTAACTGTGATTGGCAATGGTAGCGCCCTGTTGTGCCAACTGTTGCAGCTGCGGCCAGCTCATCATGTCCCGATAACCCTTGGCGGTTGGGGCAATGGACACGAAAACCGTGTAAGGGAAACCGAACGCCTGCAGTATTGGATGGGCCGTATCAAAAGTGCTACGGTAGCCATCGTCAAAAGTAATGGCCACCGTTTTGGCCGGTAACGCCTTTTTTGCCTTAATCGACGCAACCACCTCCGTTAATGGCACCACCTGGAAGTGATTGTCGGCCAGATACTGCATCTGCTCTTTGAACTGGGCCGGGGTGACACTGGTCACTTTGGGGGCGGTTTCAGACACATGATGATACTGTAAAATGACCGCGGCCAGACTGTAAGGCGCCGCAACCAGCAAGATGATGGCTGCTAACACTCGCAAACTGCACAACATTTACCAACCTCCGGGGAATTATGGCTTTCAGCTTTTTTAATCGACAGCAAAACCGACGCCTGTGGGCACTGGCACTGCCCATGATATTGTCCAATATTACCGTGCCGCTTTTGGGGCTGGTAGATACGGCGGTTATCGGGCATCTGAGCAATGCCTGGTTTTTGGGTGGCGTGGCGCTTGGGTCCACCATTATAACATTGCTGTTCTGGTTATTGGGATTTCTGCGCATGGCCACCACCGGGCTCACAGCCCAGGCTTTCGGCGCCCAAAACCATCACCAGCAGCAACTGCTGTTGGTGCAATCCGGGCTACTGGCCATCGGTCTGGGCATGTTGCTGCTGGTACTGCAAAACCCCCTGTGGGCGATGGCCGATTACCTGAACGATGCCAGTGCGGAGGTAACCCTATACGCCAAAAGTTATTTTCAAATCCGCATCTGGTCGGCCCCTTTTGCCCTGCTGAACCTGGTATTGCTGGGCTGGCTGCTGGGCAGGCAACGCCCCAAAGCCGCCATGTGGCAGCTCATCATCGCCAACATTGCCAATATTGGGTTGGATCTCCTGTTGGTGTGGGGGTTGCATCTGGGCGTAGCGGGCGCAGCGCTCGCCTCGGTTGCCGCGGAAATCATCGCCTGCACCGTGGCGCTGTACATGGTGTACAGGGAACTGCGCCAACAGCCACTCATGCCGCTAACCCTGCTGCTGGAGCAATTGAACCTGCAAGGGTTTGCCCGCCTGTTAAAACTCAACCGGGACATTTTCATCCGCAGTTTATGCCTGCAGGGCACCTTTGCCTTCATGACCTTTCAGGGCGCTGGCATCAGTGATGCAACCGTAGCCGCCAATGCCGTATTGCTCAACCTGTTGCTGCTGCTTTCCTATGCCCTTGATGGCATTGCATATTACGCCGAAGCGGAAGTGGGGCAAGCCAGCGGCAAAGGCCGGGATGATGCCGTGCAATCTGCCGTGATGCTGGCCTGTGGCTGGTCGCTGCTCATTGCCTGTGTTTTCAGCGCCGCCTTCATGAGCACGGGCGGGCACTTAGTGGCGCTGCTCACCAGCATCAGCAGTGTGCGCGATACCGCAGCGCTATACCTGCCGTGGCTCAGTTGGATGCCGCTACTGGCATTTGGCTGTTATCTGTTTGATGGCGTGTACATTGGCGCGGCCAAAGGGACAGCCATGCGCAACAGCATGTTGCTGGCCACCTTCGGGGTGTTTTTACCGGTATGGTGGTGGCTGCAGCATTGGGGCAATCACGGGTTATGGGCCGCATTGAGCTGCTTCATGCTGGCCCGCAGCCTGACGCTGGCAGGGCATTACTGGATTAATCGGCACCATTTTGTCAGCACAGGATTTGGCTCCCGGGCCGTTTAAGCCATCGGTCATAAATATGCCCGGTTATTGATATGGACGGTCACCAATAACCGGGCATGAAAATGGTGCCATAAGGCACCATTGCAATAGTGGGCAAACAGCGCTTTTACGCCATTTGTTACTGGTAAGAGTGAGAACCGTGCTGATGCTCGGTCACGTCCTGCACGCCGGTCAATTCGCCGGGGAAACGTTCCAGCATCTGGGTTTCAATGCCGTCTTTCAACGTGACATCCACCATGGAACACCCGTTACAACCACCGCCGAACTGCAGCACTGCCACGCCTTCATCGGTGATTTCCACCAGCATGATATGGCCGCCGTGGCTGGCCAGCTGCGGGTTGATTTCAGACTGGATGAGATATTCCACCCGATCCCGCAGCGGCGCATCGTCATCAACCTTGCGCATTTTGGCGTTGGGGGCCTTGAGTGTCAGTTGCGAACCCAGCTGATCGGTCACCAAATCGATGCTGGCATCTTCCAGGAACGGTGCGCTTTTTTCATCCACCATGGCGTTGAAACCATTGAATTCCAACTCGATATCATCACTTTCCACCGCATCTGGCGGGCAGTAAGACACGCCACATTCCGCTTGAGGGGTGCCCGGACTGATAACAAAAATACGGATGTTGGTGCCTTCGGGCTGATCGGCCAGCAGTTTGACAAAGTGGGCCTGTGCTGATTCAGAAATACTAATCATGGAAAACCTGCTCCGTCAGGATAAACCTGAGTGAATTGGTAAGAATTAGCCAATATGATACTCCTCATCCCGCCGGCTTTGTAGCCCCCTTAATCGCAGGTTATGCGTTTCTCGAAAACGCTTGGGATCATCCTGACTGCTGGATCACACTCCGGGGGCTTCTGCCCGGGCCAGACACCACACCTGGATGTCGGGTGTCCAGGGGGCCAATGTGCGGGCAATTTCATCCACCGTGGTACCGGTAGTCACCACATCATCCACCAGTGCAATGCGCTGATAGGGAAACTTGTCCATCACCCTGAATGCCCCCCGCAGATTGCGGCGACGGGCGCGGCCATCCATGCCGGTTTGCGGCAAGGTGGCCACAACCCGCTGCAGCACCCCATCGGCCACCGGCAATTGCAATTGTTGCCCCAACATCCGGGCAATCAGCCATGCCTGGTTAAAGCCGCGCTGGCGCAAACGCCGGGGGTGGAGAGGCACCGGGATCAAGACTTGGGGAATCGGAATTACCTCCGCAGCATGCAGCGCATTCACCTGTTGTACCAGCGCCGTTACCAGTGGCGGCATGGCCGCAAATTGCGCTTGGTATTTTATCCGCGGAATAAGCGGCCCCAGCAACGAGTGGTAACTTGCCGGTGCAATCACGGGTAACGGGCGCGTTGTCAGGCAACCGCCACAATACCGCGCCAAAATGGTTAACTTGCGGCCACAGCCCAAACACACCGGCGTGCGGTATAGGCAAGTTTGCAGGCAGGTAAGGCAAATACCTGAGCCAGGTGCGGCTACCTGCTGATGACACAACAGGCAACGATTGGGTAAACTGGCGGCCAATGCCCGGCATCCTGCCATGAACGGGCCGATGATATTCACTTGCTGTTACTCAGGCTGTAGACCATGACAACTTCCCTGTTTTATCACGTGTGCGGAAACGGACGCCCCCTGGTATGGCTCCATGGCTGGGGGGTTAACGGCAGCGTGTTTTTGCCCACTGTGGCGCAACTTCCCCAGTATAGAAGTTACTGTGTTGACCTGCCGGGCTTTGGTGACAGCCCGCCATGTGTCGGCACGCTGGATGACTGGGCTGAACGGTTAATAACCGCCATGCCTGCCGATGCCATCTGGATTGGCTGGTCGTTGGGGGGGCTGCTGGCAATGCACATTGCCCGGCGCTGGCCCCAGCGGGTAAAAGCGTTAATCACCGTCGCTTCATCGCCCTGCTTCATGGCGCAAACCACGCCGCCCTGGCCAGGCATTGCGCCCCAGGTACTGCAGCAATTTGAACAGCAACTGCAACAGGACCTGGCCCGCACCGTAGAAAGGTTTCTGGCCATTCAGGCCATGGGAAGTGCCACTGCCCGTGATGATATTCGCCATATCAAGGAGTTGGTATTGGCCAAACCGCTGCCTGATGCCGATGCATTGGCCCAAGGCTTGATGATGCTGAAGCAAGTGGACTTGCGCCCGGAAATGAGCGCCATCAGCCAACCCTGGCTGCGCATATGGGGACGGCTGGACGGACTGGTTTCCCGCCGCCTGCCGCCATTGCTCCCCGTCTCCGGCCTGACCACGGATGTAATGCTGCCAAAGGCGTCCCATGCGCCGTTTATCTCCCATCCACAGGAGTTTTTGCAGCATTTGCAAGACTGGTTACCCACAAAAGGGTTTAATTCCAGCCTCTAGTTGCCTACAATTTAGGCAATGACCGAAAGGACTTGCCATGCAACTTGTCTCCAACTACCCACAAGTTCCCCTTGCCACCAGCAACCCGGCGACGGATGCCGCCCGGATTGAGGGGCAGCAACGTCCGCCAGTCATCCCGCCACAACAGCCCGCCAAGGGCCATGAAGAGCGGGCGTTTAATCCGCAGCACGAACGCACGGCAGATAACGCCCAACAATATGCGCAGCTGGCAAGCCAGGTGCATGAGCGGCAACAGCAGTCCAATCAGCAACAGCAGCAAAACTCCCGGCAACAAGCACAAACCGCGGCAGCGCAAACCCCCTCTGCCATTATCATGATGAAGCCGGCACTGAAACGAAAAGACATCCATCTTGCTGACAATGTCATCCCCGCCCCGCCGTCATCAGCGGCCGCCACGGCAATGCCATCGGGCCAATCCGAGGATTTTTACCGCACGGTTGCCCGCCACGTTGGCAATTACTACCATCAACAAACCTCCCCGGCAGCAGACGCCTGCATTGAAGCACTGGCGTGACGCGTTAAGGCGCCTTGGCCACTTGCCGCCCGTGGCATTTCACCGCAAAAAAGCCATAAAAAAGCCGGAGCAAGGCTCCGGCCGATGATGGATTTCACCTGGATTATTTTTTCAGTTTGGCAAACGCTTCAGCAAAGGCATTGCCCATGGCCGCATTAAGGGGTTTGTCTTTCGCCCCGGGCTTGCGCGATTGATGCTTGGGATTCTGGGCGCGGTTGGCTGCGGTTTTATGTGATGGCCCCTGAGCCTTTTTCGCCGTGTTATCAACCGATTTGGCCTGGGCTTTTTCATCCAGCCGCATGGTGAGGCTAATCCGTTTACGGGCCACGTCCACATCCAGCACCTTCACTTTTACCACATCCCCGGCTTTCACCACCCCATGGGGATCGCTGACGAATTTATCGGTAAGGGAGGAGATATGAACCAATCCGTCCTGATGCACCCCCACATCCACAAAAGCCCCGAAATTGGTCACATTGGTCACCACGCCTTCGAGCACCATCTCTGGCTGCAAGTCGGTAATGGCTTCCACCCCCTCTTTAAAGTGCGCGGTTTTGAATTCACCACGGGGGTCACGTCCGGGTTTATCCAGCTCCTTGATGATGTCGGTCACAGTAGGCACCCCAAACTCGGCAGTTGTGAACGCTTCTGCAGACAAACCGGCCAAAAATGCCGAGTTGCCAATCATGTCGGTCAGTGGCATGTTTTTCTGCCGGGCAATGTTTTCCACCAGCGGGTAGGCTTCCGGGTGCACGGCTGAGGCATCCAGGGGGTTATCGCCTTGGTGAATGCGTAAAAAGCCTGCTGCCTGTTCAAATGCTTTGGGGCCTAATCTGGCCACTTTGAGCAAGGTGCGGCGATCATTAAAGCGCCCGTGTTCATCCCGATATTCCACAATGTTTTTTGCCAGCGAGCGGTTAAGGCCGGCCACCTGGCTCAGTAACGGTACGGATGCCATGTTCACATCCACCCCCACGCGGTTCACGCAGTCTTCCACCACCGCTTCCAGCGATGTGGACAACTGGCTTTGGCTGACGTCATGCTGATACTGGCCAACCCCAATGGATTTGGGTTCGATTTTCACCAGCTCCGCCAGAGGGTCCTGCAAGCGACGGGCAATGGATACCGCCCCGCGCAATGACACGTCCAAGTCCGGAAACTCATTGGCGGCCAGCTCGGAGGCGGAATATACCGAAGCACCAGCCTCGCTTACCACCACTTTGGTCAGTGCCGGTTGCTGGGCTTTCACCGAGGCAATCACCTCTGCGGCCAATTTGTCGGTTTCTCTGGAGGCGGTGCCGTTCCCTATGGCAATCAGGGTAACCTTGTGCATATTCACCAGCGTCGACAACGTGCGCACGGATTTATCCCACAGCTTTTGCGGCGCATGGGGATAAATGGTGGTATGGGCCACCAGTTTTCCGGTTTCATTCACCACCACCACTTTGACGCCGGTGCGCAGGCCCGGATCCAGCCCCATGGTCACGTTGGCGCCCGCCGGGGCCGCCATCAGCAAATCGCCCAGGTTGCGGGCAAAAACTTTAATGGCTTCCGCTTCTGCCGCTTCGCGCATGCGGCTGATGAATTCGGTTTCCATTTGCAACGCAATCTTGATGCGCCAGGTGGCGGTAACCACGGTTTTTAACCAACCATCAATAGCACTGTCAGTCAGTTGCCATCCCAAATGAGTGGCAATCAGGACTTCACAATAACTGCCGCTTTTGGCATCGCTCTCAGGGTCCGCATTCAGCGATAGGCTCAAAATCCCTTCATTACGCCCGCGCAACATGGCCAGCGCCCGGTGTGACGGCACGCTACGCACCGGCTCGGCGTGGGCAAAATAATCCCGAAACTTGGCGCCTTCTTTTTCCTTCCCGGCAATCACCTTGCTTTGCAGCACCGCATTTTCAACCAGATGAGCACGCACCTTGGCCAACAAATCAGCGTCTTCGGCAATGCGCTCCATGAGGATGTAACGCGCGCCGTCCAGTACCGCTTTCACATCATTGAACCCTGCATCATGGTTGATGTAAGCGGCCGCTTCCTGCTCGGGCTGCAAAGCGGTATTTCCCACTGCGGCAAATAATTGCTCCGCCAGTGGCGCTATGCCGGCTTCAATGGCTATCTGGCCTTTGGTGCGGCGCTTGGGTTTAAAGGGCAGATACAGATCTTCCAGCCGGGTTTTGCTGTCGGCATCGTGCAGCGCCTTGGCCAGTTCGGCGGTCAGTTTCCCTTGTTCGTCAATGGATTTGAGGATCACGTCCCGGCGCTCATTCAATTCGCGCAAATAGCCTAAGCGGCTGAACAGGGTACGTAATTGGGTATCATCCAGACCACCGGTAATCTCTTTACGGTAGCGGGCAATAAACGGAACGGTAGCGCCGCTATCGAGCAAGGTGATGGTGGCAGCAACCTGCTGCTCGCGGACATCCAGTTCCTGAGCGATTATTTGAGCAATATTGTGCATAAATCCAACAATCTGTTTGTTGTTCAACATGAAATGCGCCAACCATACCACAGTGCGCGGCAAAGTTTCATGGCCTGTTACGCTTCTGCTCCCTCCCGACAGGCAATAAAAAAAGCCAGTGCGATGCACTGGCTTTTTCCAATCCGAAGTACTGGCTTAGCCCTTGGGATATACGTGAGCAACACCCTTGTGGCAATCCACACAGGTTTTGCGTTTTTCAGGATCTTTCTTGAAGTTCATGGTGTGCATTCTCACGGCCATTTTCTTCATGGATTCTGGTTGGTTTTCATAAATGCGGGTGTGGCAGTGCTGGCAGTTTGCGGAGTCGTTACCGCGGAAATATGCCAGGGCCTTGTCCGCCTGTTCCTTACGGTTTTCATCCAGCCATGCCTGGGTATTAAAGCCGTCGATGGTCAGGAAACCGTAAAGGTCTTTAGACACGACGATTTTTTTCATCAGGTATTTGACTGGGTTATGCGGCAGATGACAATCCTGACATTGCACAGTTACACCACTTGAGTTGCCGCCGTGAGCAGAAGCGAGCACTTCATCTTTCAATGAATGGTTACTGTGGCAAGTCATACAGAAAGCATCGGAGCTTGTTGCATGTAAGGTTTGCTGGGTCGCAAAATAACCGATCACGCCGATAACGATACCGACTACCAGCAGTGATACGATGGAATACTTTGCGCTAGGTTTGAATAGTGCACGCCAATTCATCACTTCTTCTCCAATAAAATATTTTATTTAATTTATAGTAATTGGACTGACTCTTTATCCGGGGCGAATTATAAACCAACTTCCATTAATTAAGCTGACCTAAATAAGCTAAAATGCGACAGACTTCTAACTCTTTGTGCATATTATAGCTAAATTAGCAATGGCTATTTTGTATTGATTTTGTTAAGGATCACGATATCCCGTGAACAAAACTTAAGCGAAAATGTCTGCATTGATCTTGCGCAAATAATCGTCTTTTGAAGGTTTATTTCTCATGCATGAAACCTTGGGCAAAACAACCTGTCTCATTGGTTGAGCCTCTTTGCAATGCCAAGGACACACATGCGAAATTTGCTGCTTATCATGGCTGTACTGGTCACGTTATTCGGTCAGGCGTTTACGTCTCGACTGGCGTTGGCCGGGTCGGTAACGGCACATGTCATTGCCAGTGAGCGGCAAAACCTTGGGCATGCCACCCAGCAGGCAGAAATGCAGCCCTGCTGCCAACACGACAGTCACTGTCAGACGTGTGATATGGCCCAAGGCCATTGCAGTCAGGCAAACTGCCTTAGTCATTGCAGCGGTTCTGCTGCCATGCTGGTATGGTCTGCCACACAAGTATCCGCGCCCACCCTTTCACAGGCGATTGACTGGACTGGCTGGAGCGAACAAACAGCCAGCGGCAGCGTACAAACACCCCCGCCAAACTCCCTGATGCCACTTAATCTAACAGTTTAAAAAACGTTTAAAACCAAATTGTTAATTAATAAACATCAGGAATCCCATTATGTTCTCAAAAACATTGCTTACTGCATTGACCTCTGCCATGTTCTTTATTGCCGTTATCGGCGCCCCCAAAGCCGCACAACTGCACCTGCCCTCATCGCTACAAGTGTTGACGGTGGATGGTCAGCCCATGGCCTACCCGTTTGCAGAGCTCTTGCTGGATCAGGGCAAGCATCTGCTGGTACTGCGCTATCGCGATCTGTTTGCTGACAATGCAGATGACTCTGGTACCTGGGTCACTTCAGCGCCTTTGTACTTGCGCCTGGATCTCCAGACGCCAAAGCCGCTATCACTCCAACTTCCGCAAATTGATGATGCAGATGCCGCTCGCGCCTATCTGCGCCAACCATTTGTCAACACCCAAACCGCTGATGGGGAAATGACCCGATTCAACCTGCAGCCCGAATCGGCCGTGATTGCCCAGTTGCTACTCGCCAATCATTAAGTAACGTGAGGCAAGGTGTGCTACAACTAAAAGCACTTGCTAAAATTTATACAATTGTGAATATTATCAACGTTACCTGAGGCTGAGCTGATACAATTCAGCAGGCCATTATTTTGGGAATGCTTATGCAGTTGCTACGTCGTCACATGGGGTTGATACTGACCTTGCTCGCATTTGTCGGGCAGGGGCTGCTGTCTAACGACCATTGGATGATCCCGCCTGCCAAAGCAACCCCTGAAATAATGGTGGCCACCACCAGTCAGCATGACATGACCGCTGCCATGGATTGTCATCCACAAACAACCCTCCCCCCCTGCTGTGATGAGCACAATGTTGAAAACGTGCTTCCCAACGCTACGACTGCCCATCACTGCTGTGACGACAAGGGATTTTGCAAAGGGGGACACTGTTTGGTGATATCCGTCACCGGTAGCCTGCTGACTGCCGTTTCCTGGCCAGTGACCAAACTGCCGGACGTTGCCGTGGCCACACCCATGCCTCATTTTCGCTCCATTGATGTGAATCCCAACTTCAAACCTCCCATTGCCTGAGTTCCATGGCACACCTGTGCCCAAAATCGATTAAACACCGCTGAATTAACGTTTTTGAGGTGATGCTGACGTCTGTGAGATGTCAGGATTGCCGCCGTGGAGCTATCTATGAAATCCATTATTGCCTTTATTATCACCACCTTTTTGAGTTTTGGCCTTGGCAGCTACAGCTATGCAGCCAATACAGAGCACCAACGCCCAACAACCGAAGCCACTGGCTATCACTGCCCGATGCACCCCCAGGTTACCGGGGAAAAAGGCGACGCCTGCCCGATATGTGGCATGTACCTGGTACCTGATGAGGCTAAAGACAGCCAGGAAATGCAAATGCAGCATGCCCATGAGCACAACATGCCCATGCATGAGAAAACCGATGCCATGAAAAAAACCGATACGCCCAAGATGCAGCCGCCCGCAAACGATGCCATGAACATGCATCAGCATTAATACACAGGTGGAGACAACGCATATGCGCAATAACAATCAACGTCGTCACCTGGCCTGCCTCCTGAGCCTGATTCTGGCAACAGGCTCACAATGGAGCATGCAGGCATTGGCACTTACCGATGACTCGCAGCATCACCAGCATCCGACCAGTGTCACTACCCAGGGAGAATATTATTGCCCTATGCATCCGCAGGAGCGCAGCGACAAGCCAGGTCGCTGCCCCATTTGCGGCATGTTTCTGGTAAAGGATGAAGCAGCAATCCCGCCGCAATCTCCGGTTTCGGAAACGGCGGGGGCCACCAGCACCCTGCAGCCAAAAAATCAGGACGCGCCGTCAGCGGCGCCCCATCAGCATGATCATGCCCTGCATCAGCCGGCAGCGGCCAATCCCCTCAAGGTACAAAAAATCGTGAGCCGTGCGGATAATGACACCGGCCCCGGCGGCACCATCAAGTATGTGTGCCCCATGCATCCGCAAATTGTCAGCGACACCCCCGGCAACTGCCCCATTTGCGGCATGAATCTGGAAAAAGTGAACGTGGAAATGGACAGCCCGCAACAGGCCGTGCAGGTGAATGTCTCAGGACAGATGCAGCAGGCCTTGGCCCTCAAAACCGCCAAAACCCAGCGTGCCACCCTGTGGCACTACGTGGAAACCGTGGGAGAAGTGGGCTATGACGAAAGCCAAATCACCCATATTCATTCCCGGGTCAATGGCTGGATTGAAAAACTGGCGGTGAAATCTGCCGGAGATGAAATCAAAAAAGGGCAACTCCTCTACGAAATTTACTCACCGGATCTGGTCAATGCCCAAGACGATTACCTGCTGGCACAGGACACGTTGCAGCGCTCCGGCAATAAGGCCCGTTACCAGGAATTGCTGCGCAAAGCCGGTTTGCGCCTGCAACTGCTGGGCATGAGCAAAACCCAGATTAACCAGCTGGCAAAAACCGGTAAAACCCAGTACCGGGTACCGTTTTACGCCACCAATAGCGGTTATGTAAAAAAGCTCGACATCCGCGATGGCATGTACCTGCAGCCCGCCACCGAAATCCTGTCCATGGTGTCGCTGGACAAGGTGTGGGTCATTGCCGATGTGTTTGAAAATGAGCAGCGCTGGTTGGCAAAGGGGCAAACCGCCGAAATCAGCATTCCGGCCATGGGCATCCAGGGATTGCAGGGGAAAATCGACTACATCTACCCGGAGCTGGACCCCATGACCCGCAGTTTGCGCGTGCGGGTGGTACTGCCCAACAACGGCACTCGCCTGCGCCCCAACACACTGGCCAGGGTGTCACTGTTTGGTGGCGCTGACCGGCAGGCGCTGGTCATCCCCCAGGAAGCGCTTATTCAAACCGGCAAACAAAACCGGGTGATTGTCAAAACAGCGGATAATCAGTTTGTAGCCCGGCCGGTGGAGGTTGGGATGATGAGCCGCGGCAAAGCGCAAATTATCAAAGGCCTTGATGACGATGAAGATGTGGTGATTTCCGGCCAGTTCCTGCTGGACTCTGAAGCCAGCCTCAAAGGCAGCCTGATGCGTTTGAGCCAGCCACAGGAGGCACACCATGCTGAAAACCATCATTGATGCCGCCATCCGCCAACGGATAATGGTGCTGATTATCACATTGATTGTGACGGTGCTGGGCGTGCATGCACTGCAAAAAACGCCGCTGGATGCCCTGCCGGATCTGTCGGATGTGCAGGTGATCATCAAAACCGCCTATCCCGGGCAAGCCCCGAAACTGGTGGAAGAGCAAATCACGTATCCCTTGTCCACCGCCATGCTGGCCGTGCCCGGTGCCAAAACCGTGCGGGGCTACTCCATGTTTGGCGACTCCTACGTATACGTGATTTTTGAAGACGGCACCGATATTTACTGGGCCCGCTCGCGGGTACTGGAATACCTGAGTCAGATAGGCAGCCGCTTGCCTGACGGGGTGCAGCCATCCCTTGGGCCCGACGCCTCGGGGGTTGGCTGGATTTTTGAATACGCCCTGGTGGATAAAAGCGGCACGCTGGATTTGTCACAACTCAAAAGCCTGCAGGACTGGTACCTGAAACTGGAGCTGCAAAGCGTGGCCGGGGTGTCGGAAGTGGCCACGGTTGGCGGCATGGAGCAAACCTACCAGATAGTGCTCGACCCGGACAAACTGGCCATCTACAAACTGGACATTGCCAGCATTAAATCCGCCATCAGCAAGGCCAACAGTGAAGTGGGCGGCTCGGTAGTGGAAATGGCCGAAGCCGAATACATGGTGCGCGCCCAAGGCTATCGCCAGACATTGGAAGATTTTGCCGAAATTCCCTTAGGGATTACCAGCCCGGCTGGCACGCCGCTATTACTGCGCGATGTGGCCACCATTCGCAAAGGCCCCGCCGCCCGGCGCGGTATTGCAGAACTGGATGGCGAGGGCGAAACCGTAGGCGGCATTATCGTGATGCGCTACGGTGAAAATGCGCTGGCCACCATTGAAGCGGTAAAGGCCAAACTGGCACAGCTAACTTCAGGTTTGCCTAAAGGGGTGGAGATTATCCCCACGTATGATCGCGCCAATTTGATCCAGAACTCCGTGGACAATCTGGTACACAAGGTGATTGAAGAGATGGTAGTGGTCAGTCTGGTATGCCTGCTGTTTTTACTGCATGCCCGCTCCACCCTGGTGGCCATTGTCACCTTGCCGCTGTCCATTTTGATGGCGTTTATCGTGATGAGGCAGATGGGAGTCAATGCCAATATCATGAGCCTGGGCGGCATTGCCATTGCCATTGGCGCCGTGGTGGATGGCGCCATCGTGATGATAGAAAACATGCACAAGCACCTGGAGCAGTTCCGCCATCAACATGGCCGTGCCCCCAAAGGGGCAGAACATTGGCAAATGGTGGCCGAGGCCTCCAAGGAAGTGGGGCCGGCACTGTTTTTCTCATTACTGATCATCACCCTGAGTTTCCTGCCGGTATTTGCCCTGGAAGATCAGGAAGGGCGACTGTTTACGCCACTGGCCTATACCAAAACCTTTGCCATGGCCGCAGCGGCCATATTGTCCATTACGGTGGTACCCATTCTGATGGGGCTGTTCATCCGCGGCAACATTCCGGCAGAATCGGCCAACCCCATCAGCCGGGTGCTCATTGCCGGTTACAAACCCCTGTTGCAGCTGGTGCTGCGCTTTCCCAAAACCACCATCATGGCCGCCTTATTGGCGCTGGCCAGTGCCTGGTATCCCGCCAGCCATCTGGGGAGTGAATTCATGCCGGAGCTGGAAGAGGGCGACTTGCTGTACATGCCCACCACCCTGCCCGGCATCAGTGCGGGCAAGGCAGCCGAGCTGCTGCAACAAACCGACAGGCTGATTAAAACCGTGCCTGAAGTCAAACGGGTTTTCGGCAAGGTGGGACGGGCAGAAACCGCCACTGACCCTGCACCGCTGACCATGCTGGAAACCACCATCATGCTCAAGCCCAAAGATGAATGGCGCACTGGCATCACCCTGGATGACATCATCAATCAATTGCAGCAAACCGTGAAAGTGCCGGGATTGACCAATGCCTGGGTGCAACCCATCAAAACCCGCATCGACATGCTGTCCACCGGCATTAAAACCCCGGTGGGGATTAAAATTACCGGCGACAATGTCGAGGAGCTGCAACGCATTGGGGCACAAATAGAGGCGCTGCTATCACAACAGCCCCATACCCGCTCCGCCTATGCCGAACGGGTTGGCGGTGGCCGCTACATTGATATCACGCCCAACCTGCAGGTAGCATCACGCTACGGCATGACCCTCAGCGACATTCAGGATGTGGTGCGTTATGCCATTGGCGGCGCGCAAATAGGGCAATCGGTACAGGGGGCTGAGCGTTACCCCATTAACCTGCGCTATCCCCGGGAGCTGCGTGACAACATCGACAAACTGCGCAATCTGCCGGTTATCACCAAATCCGGTCACTACCTGCCATTGCGTAATCTGGCGGATATCGCCATCACCGATGGCGCCCCCATGCTGAAAAGCGAAAATGGCCGGCTGATCTCCTGGGTGTTTGTGGACATCAGCGGCACCTCCATTGGCGAATACATCGAGACGGTAAAGCCGATTCTGGCCAGCCAGATAACGCTGCCCCCGCGCTACAGTTACAGTTTTGCCGGCCAGTATGAGTACATGCAGCGGGTCGCCAGCAAACTGGAGCAGGTGATCCCCATGGCACTGGCGGTTATTTTCATCCTGTTGATGTTAACCTTCAGCTCTGCCCTGCAAGCCAGCATGATCATGCTGTCGCTGCCCTTTGCACTGGTGGGCAGCACCTGGTTTCTCTACGCCCTGCATTACAATATGTCGGTGGCGGTAGCGGTGGGGATGATTGCCCTGGCGGGGGTTGCCGCCGAGTTTGGCGTGGTAATGCTGGTGTATCTGGATAACGCCATCAAACACCGGCAACAACAGGGAAACTATCACAGCGTCAATGACCTGAAAGCGGCACTGCTGGAAGGGGCGGTAATGCGGGTACGCCCGAAAGCCATGACGGTTGCCACCATTTTTTTTGGCCTGTTGCCCATCATGTGGGGCGCAGGTGCGGGAAATGATGTGATGCAGAAGATTGCCGCCCCCATGGTGGGCGGCATGATCACCGCGCCGTTATTGTCGCTGTTTGTACTGCCGGCGCTGTATCTCCTGTTATACCGGCGGCAACTGGCCCATGATTGATGCCACCTAGCAATCTTGCAAAAACGGCTACGTCATGTGGCCATTTTATTGCCGGCACTGCCACACATCTTTGGCGGCCTGCCAATGTCCCTTTGTTTGCAGGCATGAAAAAGGATGCTGACGCATCCTTTGGATTAAAGCTTGAGTGCTTGGGATATTCGCCCTTGTGGCTTAAGCGCTTGGCGTTTCCGATTTTTGTTCCCGGGCCAACAGCTCTTTGGCCGCATCCAGCGGCGACTTGCCCTGATACAGCACTTGATAAATCTGCTCGGTAATCGGCATTTCCACCCTTAAGCGTTTGGCAAGGGTATACACCTCTTTGGTATTGCGGTATCCCTCTACCACCTGCCCAATCTGTTGCTGGGCCGTGGCCACATCGCACCCTTGCCCCAACGCCAGCCCAAAGCGGCGGTTACGGGACTGGTTGTCTGTGCAGGTCAGCACCAAATCGCCCAATCCGGCCATGCCCATGAAGGTGTCGCTTTTAGCACCCAGAGCACAGCCAAGCCGTGTCAATTCCACCAGTCCACGGGTGATCAACGCCGTTCTGGCATTGGCACCAAAACCGATGCCGTCAGACATCCCGGCACCAATCGCAATGACATTTTTTACCGCACCGCCCAACTGTAAGCCGACAAAATCATCATTGGCATATACCCGCAAGCTTTTGGGGCTGTGCAGCAACCCAGCCAAATCCTCGGTAAACCCTTCATCGGTACCGGCAACCGAGATTGCCGTGGGCAAGCCTGCGGCCAGCTCTTTGGCAAACGTAGGCCCGGACAACACCGCCAGCGGATACCCGTGGCCAAGCACATCCCGCACCACATCCTGCAACAGCCGCCCGGTGTGAGGCTCCAGCCCCTTGGTGGCCCAAACAATGCGGGCATCTTTACGCAGCAAGGGTTTGGCAATGGTCAGCACTTCGCCAAATACATGGCTGGGAACCACCAACAACACGTTGCGCGATGCCGCCAGCGCCTTGCCCAAATCCGCTTCCATGACCAAGGCATCAGGAAACCCGATGCCCGGCAGGAACTCTTCATTGCAGCGGGCCGAGGCCAAACGTGCCACATGCTCGGGTTCATGTCCCCATAACACGGTTTTATGACCGTTGCTGGCGAGCGAGATTGCCAGTGCGGTTCCATAGGAACCGGCACCCAGCACGGTAATTTCTGCAGAATCAACCATTGGAATTAAGCGTCAGCAGCATCGGTTTGAGCTGCTGCGTCTTCAGCCTGACGAGACTGCATGTACTGGGCAAACAGCGCATCAAAGTTGACAGGGGCCAGATTCAGCTGAGGGAATGTGCCACGAGAAACCAGGCTGGCAACCGCTTCACGGGCATAAGGGAACAATACGTTCGGGCAGAAAGCACCCAGCGAATGTGCCAGTTGTGGCTCGGTCAGACCGGAAATGGTGAAAATACCCGCCTGCTGCACTTCGCACAAAAAGGCGGTTTCATCACCATTTTGAGCAGTAACGGTCAACGACAGGATCACCTCATAAACATCGTCAGCCAATTTAGCGCTACGGGTATCAAGATCCAATTTGACTTCAGGTGTCCATTCCTTCTGAAACACAGCGGGACTGTTAGGGGTTTCAAAAGAGACATCCTTGATATATACGCGTTGAATGTTGAACTGAGGGGCTTGCTGTTCGTTGTTTGCTACTTCAGCCATAATGCTTACCTATCCAATTGGTCCCGGCTTTCATGAGCCGTTGTTATTGCGGGAGACAGTGTAAAAGGCCGCAGGGCGACCACCATCTCTTGATTATCTGCCCCGGACGACCGGAACAGCGACAGAGGCGAGCCGCAATGATCAACGGCTCCCGATAAAACTAGCGTTTGCTTTTGGATACCGGCAAATTGGCAGTTTGCCATTCACCCATACCGCCTTTCAGGTTAAAGACCTGCTCATAACCTTTTTTCACCAGCAACTCTGCCGCTTGCGCAGAGGTCATACCGGCGCTGCATACCAGTATAATGGGTTTGGCTTTGTACTTTTCAAGGTTGGTGTTGCTATTATTTTTAATTTCCGCCATAGGAATGTTAACGGCATTCACAATGTGGCCACGACGAAAATCATCTTTGGAACGCACGTCAATAATCTGCGCGTCCTGCTTGTTCATCAGTAATGTGGCTTCCTGTGGATTCACCTGCTTCACTTTGGATAACGCACTTTTAAACCAGGTAACCAGCAAAGCGATAAATAACCCCACCCACGCCACACTCAAAATGGGGTGCGCTTTAAAAAATTCGATATATTCCTGCATTTTTATGACAGCCTGTGTTGTTATTGGGCAGCTAAGAACTTGCGCAGAGTATACCCATAGCCATGGCAGATTGCAGCAGTTTCAACCACACAATGGCCCTAACGCCTGCACACGCTAAAAAGAAAGCTATTACGACAATCGTCTTGTGTGGCTTTTTTATGCGGCCACGACTGTAGTATTATTTAACTAATTTTTATTTAGATTTCGCTTTTACGCTGGATAGGTATTCACATGCAGACAATCAAGGGCCCGCTGGCATTATTGATCCTCGACGGTTGGGGTTATTCACAAAAAACCAGCAGCAACGCCATTTACCATGCCAACACCCCAGTGCTGGACAAGTTGAATGCCACCCATGCCCACAGCCTGATTTCCGGCTCGGGAACCGATGTGGGGCTGCCCGCCGGGCAAATGGGCAACTCCGAGGTGGGCCATATCAATATCGGTTCCGGGCGCATTGTTTACCAGGAGCTCACCCGTATTGGCAAAGCCATTGAAGACGGTGAATTTTTTGATAACCCCGCGTTGGTCACGGCCGTTGATAACGCCATAAAAGCCAATGGCGCCGTCCATGTGATGGGGCTGCTCTCTCCGGGGGGCGTGCACAGCCATGAAGATCATATTGCCGCCATGTGCCGTTTGGCGGTCGCGCGCGGTGCCCAGAAAGTTTACCTGCATGCATTTCTTGATGGGCGCGATACGCCGCCACGAAGCGCCCACCCGAGCCTGGCCCGGTTTGATGCCCTTTTTGATGAGTTGGGCACCGGTCGCATCGCCTCTATTATTGGGCGTTACTATGCCATGGACAGGGATAACCGCTGGGAGCGAGTGGCGCAAGCCTATGAACTGATCACCCAAGGACAAGCAAAGCATCACGCCGCCTCGGCCACCGCAGCACTGGATGCGGCCTACGAGCGTGATGAAAATGATGAGTTTGTTGCAGCTACCGTGATTGATGGCCCGGAGGGTCTTACCGCCGTAAACGATGGCGATGCGGTTATCTTTATGAACTTTCGCGCCGATCGCGCGCGTCAGTTGACCCGCAGCTTCATCAACCCCGACTTTGACGGATTCAAGCGCCAAACATGCCCCAAAATAAGCTTTGTCACCCTGACCGAATATGCCGCCGATATCCAGGCCCCGGTGGCATTCCCGAAAGAGGAGCTGGTCAATACCCTGGGAGAAGTACTGCAAAACCGGGGACTTAAACAGCTGCGAATTTCAGAAACCGAGAAATATGCCCACGTTACCTTCTTCTTCAATGGCGGCAAGGAACAACCCTTTAGCGGCGAAGATCGCATTCTGATTAACTCCCCCAAAGTGGCCACCTATGACCTGCAACCCGAGATGAGCTCCACAGAACTCACGGATAAGTTGGTTGAAGCAATTGAATCTGCTCAATATGATGTCATCATCTGTAATTATCCCAATGGTGACATGGTAGGCCACACCGGCAACTTTGCCGCCGCAGTGAAAGCCTGCGAAGCGGTAGATGGCTGCATTGGCCGGGTAGTGGATGCGCTGGCAAAAGCGGGCGGTGAGTGCATCATCACCGCCGATCACGGTAATGCGGAGCAAATGGTAGACGACAGCACAGGTCAGGCCCACACGGCTCACACCAGCGAATTAGTGCCGTTTATCTATGTGGGCCGCCAAGCGCATATAGATGATGGGGGCCGTTTAAGCGATATCGCCCCGACCATGCTAACACTCATGGGACAAGACATTCCGGCGGAAATGACCGGCCGGCCACTGATCCACACAGAAGAGTAATCACTGACTGGTGCATAAGCATGCCATAGCCAAAGCCAGCATTTTTGCTGGCTTTCTTATCTTCAGCCACACACTCCAGGCCTCAAGCCTGGAGCAACGGCAATCCCAACTGAAGCAAATTCAGCAGCAAATTGCGGCCCAACAAAATGATCTCAAAGACAGCGGCAATCAAAGAGAAAAGCTCCTCAAGCTGTTAAAACAGGATGAGCAGGCCATTGGGGTTGCCGCCCGGCAAGTCAGCGAAACCGAACACCGACTCAATGCCAGCCAGCAACAACTGGCCACCTTGACCCAGCAGGCCCAAACGCTCTTAGCACAACAACAAAGCCAGCAACAAACCTTGGCCCGGCAGCTGAAAAGCGCCTTTTTGGCGGGAAATCACGATTACAGCAAGCTGTTGCTGCATCAGCAAGATCCCACAGCCATGGAGCGAATGCTAGCATATTATGAATTTCTCAATAAAGCCCGCATGGATGCCATCAACCAACTGAAGCAGACCCGGGAGCAACTCAACCTGGTGCAACAGCAGCAACAACAGGAAACCGCACAACTCAACCAGCTGGCACTGGCACAACGGGCCCAGTCGGAAAAATTGAAAAAAGAACAGCAACAACGACAAAATACCCTGGGCGAATTGCAGCAAGTCATTGACAGCAAAGCATCTGAGCTGGAACAACTGCAAATTGAAGAGGCCTCATTGAAGCGGGTGATTGACGCCGCCATGAAAGCCATGCGCGACACGCCCTCCATGAACGGTCTGGCTCAATTGGGTGGCAAATTATCCTGGCCCACCAAAGGCAAAATGAGCAATCGTTTTGGCAGCCGCCGCTCCGGCAAAGTGAACTGGAAAGGGGTGGTTATCGATGCCATTGAGGGCCAAGCCATTAAAAGCATTGCCCCTGGCAAAGTGATTTATGCTGACTGGTTAAGGGGGTTTGGCTTACTGCTGGTGATTGATCACGGCAAAGGTTACATGAGCTTGTACGGCCATGCCCAAGCCTTGCTCAAGGATGTGGGAGACAGCGTGCATAAAGATGACACCATCGCACTGGTCGGACGCTCCGGTGGCCAGTCAAAACCTAGCCTATACTTTGAGATACGTCACAAAGGAGAAGCCGTAGACCCGGCCCGTTACTGCCGGCGTTAGCCATTTTCACCCTCAATCAGGAGCGCATATGAACCAACCAATACGTGCTGCGTTGCTCCTGCTCAGTGGCATTGCCATTGGCATCTCATTAAGCGTTGCCAGTTACAGTCCGCAAAATCAACGCCAAGCGCAGCAAGGGCTGGTGCTGCTTCAGGAAGTGATTGAAACCGTTGAAACCTACTATGTGGAACAATTCAGCCGCGAACAGTTAGTCAATGCCGCCATCGATGGCATTTTTCGCAAGCTGGACAGCCATTCGGCATTCCTGGACGAATCCCACGCAAAAGACCTGCAGCGTAACAACCGGGGCGAATATTACGGCTTCGGCTTTGAAATCACACAAACGCCACAAGCGCTGATCATTAACAACACCTTCCCCGGAACGCCGGCAGCCCTCGCCGACCTGCAACCCGGAGACCGCATCCTTGCTTGTGATCATCTCGCCATCAGCAGTGACAATTCATCGCAAATTCTGGCAGCGTTACGGCAGTCAGCCCAGCAAAAACAGCCGGTAGAATTAAAAATCCGCCGGGGTGATGAGGCATTTGCCCTGATGCTACAACCGGCTCATATCCGGCTGCATTCCGTGCAGGCCACATTACTCGCCGACCATATCGGCTACCTGAAAATCACGCATTTTCAGCAGGACACAGCACAAGAAGCCCGCAAATGGCTGACATACTGGCAACAGCAGCAAATTCAAGGACTGGTGCTGGATTTACGCAATAATCCCGGCGGGTTACTGGAGCAAGCGGTAGCCATTGCGGATATGCTGCTCAATGACGGCGTTATCGTTGCTACCCAAGGGCGCTATCCCCACGCCAACGAAACCTTTTATGCATCAGCTGAAACCCTGTTACCCCAAATCCCCATGGTAGTGATTATCAACAAGGCATCAGCCTCTGCCAGCGAAATTCTCACGGCAGCACTGCATGATCATCAGCGCGCCACCGTGATTGGCGAAACCAGCTTCGGCAAGGGCACGGTGCAAAGCCTTATCCCGAACCTGTATGAACCTGGCTCCATGCTGAAACTCACCACCGCCCGTTATACCACCCCGAACGGGGATTTACTTGACACACAGGGGATTGAACCTGATATAACTGTCACACAAGATCACGCCGGGGGCTCAACGCTAATCGCTAGCGATACCCGCAAAAGCGATGACCAGCAGGATTATCAATTCAATGTGGCCATCCGCTGGCTTGAGACCCGCAACCATAATTAATGCCGTGCGCTTATTGTCGATTGTTCTATTGTGTCTCTGCGCTGTTCCTGTGAGTGCCGCCAGATTAGCCATCATTGTGGATGACATCGGTTACCGCCATACCGATGAAGACGTACTCATGTTACCAGCCAACGTCACCTTTTCCGTACTCCCCCACACCCCATGGGGCAAACGCATTGCCAAGGCGGCCCATCATCAAGGCCATGAAATCATGCTGCATCTGCCCATGCAGGCGCTAAACGGCAAAGCATTAGGGCCGGGAGGGCTGCATAATAAAATGTCCAAAGATGAATTCAAACAAACCCTGACTCAGGCCATCGATAGCGTACCCTATGCCCAAGGCTGCAATAATCACATGGGCAGTTTCCTTACCCAGCTACAGCAACCCATGGCATGGCTAATGAGCACACTGCAACACCGGAGGCTCTACTTTGTGGACAGCATGACCACCCGCTACAGCAAAGCCGGACATCAGGCTCGCGAGCATGACGTGCCAACGCTGCAACGTCAGGTGTTTTTGGATAACCAGCTCAGCCTGGCCGCACTGGAAAAGCAGTTGCAACAAGCCATCACTCTGGCACAAGAAGAGGGACAAGCCATCCTGATTGCCCACCCCTATCCAGAAACACTGGCCTTCTTGCAACAACAGTTGCCCCAGTTGCCTGCCAGCCATATCCAGTTGGTCAAAGTCTCCAGGTTGTTGCCATACAAAAAGGGCTTCCCTAATGGAAGCCCTCATGAAGCATCAAATGCGCAACCGGATTAACCGTCTATCACCGCCAGTGAATATTCCGGCAACAGCGCCAACAAATCATCACGATTAGACACCACATCCGCTAATGTATATTGGTCAAGCACCGCCAGATAGGCTTTGACTGCTCGCCCTAAAACGCCCTGCAACTTGCACGCCGGCGCAAACCGGCAATAGGGTTTCCCGCAATCAACCGGCGCCAGAGAATGCTCCAGTGCCCGCACCAATTGCCCAATATTGATCTCTTCCGGCGCCATTCCGAGCCTAAAACCGCCACACTTGCCCCGCACGGTTTGCAAGTACCCTAACTTACCCAGATGATGCACGATTTTGGAAACATGATTAGATGACAAATCAAATACATCGGTAATTTCGGCAATCCGAAATAAGCTTTCCCGATCCGGCTGCATGGCCAGATACATCAGAGTGCGCACGCCAAAATCTGTATAACGTGTTAATTGCATGACTCACCCTACCGTATAAAAGAAGTCTGTTGTTCGAGGTTGCCTATCAACCACAAAGCCTGATCCTTGCTATCACCACAAACATCTGCAGATGGCTGGAATTCGCAACACACCTGTGGCCGCTCCGGTTTCCCGAACAAACGACAAAGATTATGTTCATCCAGCTGAACACATCTCACCCCTGCAGGTTTACCCGCAGGCATACCGGGAATAGCACTGGTAATTGATGGTGCAATGCAGCAAGCACCACACCCCATTCGGCAATCCACTTGTTCATTACCTTCATTAGTATCGTGACATTATAGCGACTTCCCATAATGGGTGAACCATACATGTCACAGTGTCGTAAAGTTACGTACATAATAACGCGCTTATTACGTAACAGAGGCTTTTGAATTATAAAAAACTCTAAAACGACAACTAAAATTATAAACAACAATGAAAACGCCATCATAAAGGCGACAACATGTTGTTATAAAAGTAAAAAGTAGAAAAATATAATATAAGGATAACTGAGATAAGCTTAAAAAGACAGGCAAAGAAACGAGAGAGAAAGTGAACGGGATAAAAAAGCAAAAGGCCTCGTCATTGACGAGGCCTTGCTATTTGTGGCGGGATGGACGGGACTCGAACCCGCGACCCCCGGCGTGACAGGCCGGTATTCTAACCAACTGAACTACCACCCCACTGGACCGAAGCCCAATTCTTACTGGCTGATGCAACCGCATCTCGCCGAAATTGGCGCCTGGCGATGACCTACTCTCACATGGGGAGACCCCACACTACCATCGGCGCGATTGTGTTTCACTTCTGAGTTCGGGATGGGATCAGGTGGGACCACAATGCTATTGTCACCAGGCAAATTTGGTAATCTGGAAAGCTAATCTTCAGTAGCCGTTCTCTACTTCAATCAAATATTCATTTCATCAAGATGAAACCCATCTGGGTTGTATGGTTAAGCCTCTCGAGTCATTAGTACAGGTTAGCTAAACGCCTCACAACGCTTACACACCCTGCCTATCTACGTCCTGGTCTCGAACGGCTCTTCTGTGGACTCTAGG
>NZ_JBKOUD010000012.1:0-100129 GCF_046765975.1 Shewanella mytili
CTGTTTCCAGTCTGAATTCAGGGCTGAAATTCGGGCCTTGTTTCTTTGTCATTTTGTCACCTAACTTTCTAATGCCGCCATCATAGCAGCTCTAATTAGATGGCCAAATTCAGTATGCCACTACAGTGTTTGATGATCGGATTGTTAGTATGCAGCATGAGAGTTACCTTTTGGTTTGTTTAATAAAGATTCGACACCTTTATCAAACTGGGTAACTCTCACTTTTTCAAGTAGATGTGTCAGATCTAGTCTGAACTAATACAACTTAGGCTTCCCCCTGCTGTTGCATCATTCTGATTTTATCGTCTGACAATGGTTTTTTTCGGCATCTTTACCGTGTTGACTTGGGCGTCAATCAGATTACCGTTGGCGGCGCGATACTCAGTGATATACACCACCAGAATGTTGTTTGCCGTTTCATAAGTGGCTGCAGTGGCACTCAACCCGGAATCCGAGGCCCAGCCAACATACCCGTCATTGGCATCAAACGGACGTTTTTTGGCACTTTTAGGCAAATCAATGGGCATGACTTTGGCGATGTCTCCATTGGCGTTTTTGGTGACCACGTGCCAGCCAGAGGCGAATTTGACGATTTCAGCGCATTCGCTCAGGCATTGATGGGTTTGCTTGTTAATGGCAAGTGTTGCCTCTGAGGTTGCAAAGGCTGAAGGGGCGAGTAGGAGCGAAACGATGGTTAATGGGGGAAATGTTAATTTCATAGTACGTTCCTTTAATTGTTTGAATTATGCTCAAATATCAATCTATGAACGATATCCAAATCTGTCAAGGTAAGCCCCTCCCCTCAATGGCGGGAGATCCCCACACAACACAAAACGCGTCAATAACAGATAAATTGATTGAATAACAAATGGTTATTTTTCTTTGGATGGATGAGCAAGATGCTAACTTCCATTATTTTATTCACCCTGCTCCCGTTTTATTTCCCCCGCCTATTCTCTGCCTGATTTATACTATGACCATACATTATTGCGCTAAGCCTTAGTTTTTCTGGTGATTTTGACCTTTGGTGTATTGTTGGAATGCAATCGCTATGAAATTATACGCTTGGACCCTTTAGATCACAGAGTTGACACTATGAGCCAGCGAAGTATCCGCCGTCTGTTTACCCCAAAATCCATTGCGGTTATTGGTGCCTCCAACAACCCCACCCGGGTGGGCTGCATCCTGATGAAAAATCTCCTTAGCAGCGCTTTTGACGGCCCCATCATGCCGGTGACACCCAATGCCACGTCGGTAATGGGGGTGTTGGCCTATCCCAATATTGAATCCTTGCCGGTAAAGCCCGATTTGGCCATCATTTGTACCAATGCCGAGCGGGTACCGGCACTTGCACAAACCCTGGCACAGTTTGGTTGTAAAACCGCCATTATCATCGCTTCTGGCATGAGCCAGTGTCCCATTGATGAAAACCAAACCCTGGCAGCAAAAGTAAAAGACAATGCAAAACGCTATGGCATGCGCATTCTGGGGCCCAACAGTTTGGGGATGATCCTGCCAAACCTTGGGCTTAACGCCAGCTTGGCTCACACCAATGCCCAACCTGGAAAAATCGCCTTTGTTTCCCAATCCGCAGCCGTGTGTACCACGGTGCTGGACTGGGCCAATAACAAGGGGATTGGCTTTTCTTCGTTTGTCTCGCTTGGCGATACCTGCGATATCGACTTTGCTGAGCTCCTTGATTACCTGGGCCGCGACACGCAAACCGCCGCCATCATGCTGTACATCGACTCCATTAATGACCGATTGCGTTTTTTGTCTGCCGCCAGAGCCGCCTCCCGCCATAAACCCATACTGGTGATAAAATCAGGGCGTAGCCAGGAAGGCAGTCATGCGGCCAAACATCATACCGGCGCCCTTTTTGGCAATGATGCGGTATATGAAGCCGCCTTCAGGCGGGCCGGCATGTTGCGGGTAACAGGCTTGGTGGAACTGTTTGCCGCGCTGGAAAGTCTGGCGCATCTCAACCCCCTGCATGGTGAGCGCTTGTGCATCCTCAGTAACGGCGGTGGCCCTGCAGTGTTATCGGTGGATGAGTTGATGCTCAATGGCGGCAAACTGGCCACGCTTTCAGAGGAAACCAAAAACAAACTGGCCGCGGTACTGCCGGGGACATGGTCGCAGCAAAATCCGGTGGACATCATTGGCGATGCCGACAGTAACCGTTATGCCAGAGCGCTGGATATCCTGATGGGCAGTGACGAATTGGACGCGGTGCTGGTGTTGCACTCGCCATCTGCCGTTGCCAACGGCGATACCATTGCCGATGCCATTATCCAGTGTGTCAGTCAGCATCCCCGCAAACACCGGGTGAACGTGCTCACCAACTGGAGCGGTGAAGACTCCGCCTATGAAGCCCGGCGGCGATTTTCCAAGGCCGGCCTTCCTACTTACCGCACCCCGGAGGGCGCGGTGCGTGCATTCATGCACATGGTGGAATTTCGCCGGAATCAAAAACTGTTGCAGCAAGTGCCTCAGTCCATTGTGAACACCTCCGATACGGCAACTGCCCGCCGCCTGCTGCAACAAGCATTGGAAAAAGGCCAAAAGTTACTGGAAACCCATGATGCCAGAGCCATATTCAATGCCTATGGCCTGAAAACCATTGATACCTGGTTTGCCAATACGGCAGATGAAGCCGTAAGCATTGCCGAGAAAGCGGGCTATCCCGTGGCATTGAAAATCCAGTCACCGGATATTTTGCATAAATCCGATGTGCACGGCGTCATGCTGAATCTGGCCAATGCCGAGGAGGTGCGACATGCCGCCGCCGCCATCTCCAGTCGGGTAAGAAGCGCCAATCCCGCCGCCAGGATTGAGGGCATGATAGTGCAAAAAATGGCGTTAACGGCAGGCACCCAGGAGCTGCGGGTAGCGGTACTCAATGACCCCATATTCGGCCCAGCCATCATGCTGGGCGAAGGCGGCTCGGAGTGGGAGCCCACAAGGGATGCGGCCGTGGCCCTGCCCCCCCTTAATATGGCGTTATCCCGTTACATGGTCATTCAGGCGCTGAAAACCGGCAAGATTCATGACCGCCACCTGCCAAACGGCATGGATATGGCGGCGTTATGCCGCATGCTGACCCAGATATCCAACCTGATTATTGATTGCCCGCAAATTGACAGCCTTGATTTAAACCCGGTACTGGCCTCCGGCGACAACATTACCCTGCTGGACATTAACCTGCGCCTGACCGATGACGTGAAGGATAATGCCGCCCGCCTGGCCATTTTGCCCTATCCCAAAGAGCTGGAAGAAAACACTACCTTGCGCAACGGTTTGCAGGTCATGTTGCGCCCCATATTGCCTGAAGATGAACCCAAGCATCTGGCCTTTGATAACTCGTTATCCGATGAAGACCGTTATAAGCGCTATTTTGGCATGCGCTCGCCCATGACCCATGAGGAAATGGCGGTACTGACCCAGATTGATTACGCCCGGGAAATGGCGTTTATTGCCACCATCAAGGACGAATCGGGAGATGATATTACCCTGGGCGCGATACGGGCATCCATTGACCCAGACAATACCGAAGCCGAGTTTGCCATGGCGGTGCGCAGCTCCCATCAAGGCATAGGAATTGGCAAGTTGTTGCTGGAAAAACTCATCCGCTATTTCCGCGATGCCGGCACCCAGGTATTAACCGGCTACACCATGTTTGAAAACCGCAACATGGCAAGCCTGGCCAAGAGTTTGGGATTTAGCGTGACCTTTGATATGGAAGAGCGGCTTATCCACATGCAGATGCAACTCAGCGCTCCCCAGGAATAACTTGGCTTGATACCGCTCCGGGGACATCCCCGAAGCGGTGTTGCACCGTTAACTACGACACTGGCGGAAAATGTCCTTTTGGGACTGGTAAACGCTGCTGTTGACATTAAACAGGCCCAGCAAGGTGTCAAACAGGTTATCTTGCGAATAGCCCCGGCGTAGCTGCAAGCCATCAAGGCAGTGGGACTGCAAGCCATTACTGGCGGCATAACTGTCAGACATCCAGGTCAGCCAAGGCACTGTGGTTTGTTCCGCCGGCGCAATACTGTAAGGGGTGCCGTGCAGATACAGCCCTTTTTCCCCTAAAGACTCACCATGATCAGACAGATACATCATGGCCGGGGCATAACGTTGCTGTTGTTGCAAACGTTTCACCACTTCCGACAGCACGTAATCGGTATATAAAATGGTGTTGTCGTAGGTGTTCACCAGCTCATCATGGCTGCAGTTCTGAATGTCACTGCGCGGGCAATCCGGCGTAAACTTGCGGTGCTGCTCCGGATAGCGCCGGTAATAGGTTGGGCCATGGCTGCCCACAATATGCAGCACAATCAGGCGGTCTTGCAGGGGTAAATCTTTTGCCGATAAAACCTCATCCAGCTTGTCCACCATTACCTGATCCTGGCAAAACTCACCATCACACAAGGCGCTATCCATATCCACATTAATGGTATAGCTTGGCACCCTGTCGCACACCCCTTTGCAGCCACTGTCATTTTCCACCCACAACACATTGACCCCGGCATGATGCAATACATCCACGGCAGTATCCTGGGCCTTGGCTCGGCGGCCATTGTAATTTTTCCTGTCCATGCGTGAGAACATGCAGGGTAAGGATACAGCCGTGGCAGTGCCGCAAGAGCGCACTTTATCAAAGGCTATCAATCCCAAATCTTTGGTATAGGCATTGGTTGGCCGTTGATAACCGTAATACTCATAGTTCATGGCCCTGGCGGTTTCCCCCACGACCAGCACCAGCAATTTGGGTTTTTCAGATGCGGCTGCAGCGGATTTCACCACGGTGGCATCAGTGCCCAACTGCTGATACGTGATGGGGGTTTGCAGATAATTCTGATAAACGTATTTGGATGCGGAGCCAATGAAATAAGTAGGCACAATGTAATGTTTAATCTGATCATTATTGCGTACAAACGAGGCGTAGTTTTGCATGAAGCCAAAAGCAATCAGCAGTACCACGGCCAGATTCGCCACCATGAAGATAACCTTGTGCAGCAGCTCTTTAGTCAGAGGCTGATAGACAATATCGGCCTTGTACAACAACCAGGCAGGCAATAACCCAGTGAGTAAAAAGTTGCCTATGGATGCCCAGTTCACATAGGTGAAGGCTTCGGCGCTGTTGGTCTGGAAGGTGTTTTCTATCATGCCGGTGTCAAACACCACGCCATATTTATAGGCGGCAAAGAACACGCTGGAAGACAATAAGATGAGCACAATGAAAAAGGGTTTCAGCAGATATTTAATGCTGAACACCGAAAACAGAAAACCCAGTGCCGCCACCATGAATACGGGAATGGTCGCCACAAAGAACGGATCAACATGTGATTGATTTTCAAGACCATGCTTAACAATGGAAAAAAAGGGAATATTAAAAACGGTCACAAAAAACAGTGCCAGAATAAACGTGACACGGTTTGTGGATAAAGATTTCAGCACACAAACTCCCATACTGAGGCAAGGTTAACCATTTCCGGTATCTGGAAAGCGGTAAATTTGATAAAAATATGAAAATTTTATAACAAAAATGACTTAAGATTTGCTTAAGTCATTATTCAGATATCGGCAGTGGATACGGTACCGTTTAAAATGTACCGTTGATGCGGGTTAAAAACCCTAACAGCTGTTCACGTTCACTGTCATCAAAATGTGCTGTCATCTCCCGGGTCAGTTGCAAGTGCAGTTCATCGTGCTCTGCAAACATCTGTTGCCCTTTTGGGGTTAACAATACCTCCACCGCGCGCCGATCATAACTGGATGGCTGGCGGATCACCAAACCGTTTTTCACCAGCCTATCGATTTGTACCGTTAATGTGCCGGTGGTGATCCCCAGTTTATCGGCCAGCGCTTTCATGCGCATGGCGCCATTGGCGCCAAGGATCTCTACCGTGTGGATTTGTGCCAGCGATACCCCCTGCCCGCGCACCACACTTTGCTCCCAGGATGACAGCCGTTCATAAAATTCAATGATGGCATGATTGATTTGCTGCGCTAACGGCAATTCATTACACATGTTCCGGCCGCCTTAATGGTGATGGTGGTGTTCGGACTGATGCTCATGGTAATGGGCACAACCATGGCAACTGTTACGCGGACAATGGGCCTTGTCACAGTCAGCGCAGCGATTGACCTCCACGGTCAGATGATCGATTTGCTCGAAATCCGACAACAGATCATGATAGTAATCCGTGTCCTTGGGGTTATGGCTTACCAGTGAGATCATCGCGGCGCAGTGATCGGCACTGACCTGCCAAACATGGACATCCGTCACTTTGTGATCGTTTTCAGCTTCAATGCGCGCCACCAATTGCTGTTTATAATCCGCCGCCACACTGGCATCGAGCAGTATGGGGCTGGTTTGCCGTATCAACCCCCAGGCCCAGCGGCCGATAATTACCGCGCCCACAATCCCCATCATGGGGTCAAGCCAACTGGCTCCCATGTATTTGCCGGCCAGCAATGCCCCGATGGCCAACAGGGATGTCAGGGCATCGGCCATCACATGAAAATAAGCCGCTTTAAGGTTATGGTCATCGTGGTGATGATCATGATGTTCATGGCCGTGATGATGCCCATGATGATCCTTGAGCAACAACATGCTGGCCAGGTTCACGGTCAGCCCGATAATCGCCACCAGAATGGCCTGATTGAAATGAATTTGCTCCGGGGACAAAAGCCGTACAATAGATTCAACAATCATCACCAGCGCCACAAGACCCAGCGCCACCGCACTGGTAAAGCCGCCAAGCACGCTCACCTTGCCGGTACCAAATGTAAATCTTTGGTTATGGGCATTTTTTCTGGCATATGAATAAGCAAACAGGGTCAACATGAATGCCGCAGCATGGGTGCCCATATGCCAGCCATCAGCCAGCAATGCCATGGAACCATAGAGGGTTCCGGCAATAATCTCAGCCAACATGGTAATGACGGTCAATGCCAGTACCCATTTGGTATTGCGTTCACCTTCGGTATTTTCTTTATTGAAATTATGAGGTTGTTGCCAACGAGCAATACTATGAAATTCTGCAGCCATGCGTTGTTACCTAAATCATTTGATAATCAAAATACTTGATGGACAAAATATCCATTTTCCTGACCATTATTGCAAGCGATTCTTGTTTGCAATTTTAAATTTACGGACTACAGCACACTTTAACCAAGGGCTTGGCAGATGTTGGCGAGATAAGAAAGCGTATAATCACTGAATTGATGTTTCTTGGAATTTGCTATGGATATCAGCTTTATTTTGGTTTCCCCCGCCCGTGCGGCCAATATCGGCGCAGCGGCAAGGGCCATAAAAACACAGGGATTTGAAGATCTTGTTGTTGTGAACTCCATCGCCCATCGGGAAGATGAAGCCGGCTGGGTTGCCTGCGGCGCAATGGATGTGCTGGAAAATATTCGGATGGCGCCATCACTGGAAGCCATTGCCGGGGAGTTTGATTTGTTGATTGCCACCACCGCCCGGGAACGGGGTAATCCCAGACAGTACCTGACGCCCACGGAGGTTGTGGAGAACCTGAAGGCGCAGCAGCAATCATTGCAAAAAATCGCCATTGTATTTGGTTGCGAAGCCAGTGGCCTGAGCAATGGTGATGTGGCCCGGTGCGACTTGCTCAGTTACATTCCGTTGGCACAAACCTATCCGTCACTTAATCTGGCCCAGGCCGTGATGGTATATGCCTATAGCCTGGGACAAGCCTTTAACATGACAGCCCCCATCAGGCCCGGCCCTGCCTCACTCCCGGCAGAAGCCTCCCAACTGCGGGCTTTGCTGGACAAATCAGACAGGCTTTTGCAAAAGCTGCAGGTGCAAGATGATCATAAACTTGGCCGCTGGTTACAAGAGACCTTCAGCCAATTTGATGACAGGGACGTGAAAATGGCGCACCAGCTGTTGAATGACATGATGAAAAAACTGCCCTAGGGGGAATGCTTGAGATGTATTCAGGCCAAAGCGGCCAAAATGTGCCACGGCCTGATGCATCGCAATGCCTTCATGACGCAGTCATTTGATTGAATTCAGCCAGCAAGGTTTGCATCCGCATCAAGCATTCCGGTGCCCGGGCACTGCGGCTCCACAAAGAGGCTTGCACAAAAACCTGGAACCACAACTGCAACGCTTGGGCATTTTCCCTTTCGCCCCAAGCATCAAGCACCAATGCCGCCACCTCGGCGGTGCCCAACTGAAACTCCCGTTGTCCCTTGCGCAGCTGATAACGTGCCAGGGTGTCTGGATGGAATGACAGCATGGGCAACGATTGCAAGTAAGGACTTTTGCGGAACATTTTCACCGCTTCACGCCAGCAGCCATCCAGCAGGATGAACAGCGGTTTTTTGCCGGTGGCATATTGCCGGGCCAATGGTGGCATGTCCGGCAATACTTCTATTACCTGCTGGGATGGCAAGGCATAGTCACCGGGAAACACCAAAAAGGGTTGATAGTCGGGATTTGCCAGTAATGCCAGCAACTGTGGGTCAGGGTTGGTGCGTGACCATAAAAACGCATGGGTATCCGGTATGAGGTCGGCAATCAGGCGGCCACTATTGCTGGGTTTCAGCACCTCGGTGTCATACATGACCAAGGCGAACGCCGTTGCCGAGGCAAGCCTGCGGCAACTTGGGCAGGTGCATACCTGCAGCGGTAACAAACAGCGGTCACAACGGCGCACCTTCATGCCTCTGGCGGCATAAGGACGCGTGGCAATGGATTTTCGATAGGCGTGCAACCTGTGTACCGCATGGAGCGGCAACGCCTGGGGGAGATTGTTTGTGGTCATAAAATCCGGCGCAAAAAGAAATCCGCTTTCAACCGCTGAATGCGCTTGAGGATTTTTTTAACGGGCGCAGGGTAATTCTGCAACGTCTCCAGCTGGCGATAATGGCTGATGAGCTGCGTGCTTTGTAAAAGCTGCTGTTGTTCATCCTCAAAACGGGCGGCCAGCTGTTGTTGATCGTCATGCAGCAAGATGCCGTTTTCCAAATCCAGTGCCCAGGCTCGGGGATTCAGGTTACTGCCGGTCAGCAGGTGCTTTCGCCCATCCATGCTCACCCCTTTCAGGTGAAAACTGTTGCGCTGGTTGCGCCAGACATAAATTTTCAACAAACCCTTGTCAATGGCCCATTGCTGGCGTTTGGCAAATTTCCGCAGCAGCTGCTCATAGAGGTAAGGAACCGCACCAATGGTGGAAAAAGGCTGATCAGCGGGAATGAAAAAGTCATTGGCGGTCTTGTCCCCCACCACAATTTCCAGCTGTTTGCCATTTCGCAGATGCTTGGTCAACGCCCGCATCAACTGGTATGGGGGATTGAAATAGGGCGTGCAGATAAACAGTGACGCCCGAGACTCCTTCACCAGTTGCAAAATGGCGTTGTTCAGCAGGTTCTTTTTGCGTCCCAAGCCCACAATGGGGGTCAGCCGTAACGGGGCATGCCCGGGGGCAAACTGGTAACGGGCACCACACAGCTGTTGCTTAAGGGTGCGAATTTCATTGCGATCCGGCACGTTATCGCGATGGTCACTCAAACTTACCACCGCGGAGTGGGACAAGATAAATTCGTCAATCATCTGTCGCATGCTGGCAGCCAGTTCGGCGGAGCGGATAAGGTAGTAGCGATCCAGCCGATAGCGCTGTTGCTGCTGCAAATACACATTGTTAATGCTGGCGCCGCTATAAATCACGGCATCATCAATGATGTAGCCTTTAAGGTGCAATACCCCCAGCACTTCCCGGGATTTTACCGGTACACCATAAACGGTAAACGGTGTTTCGGCCGTAGCCATTAATTGACGGTACAACCGGTAATTACCACTGTCACCTTTATGGCCTATCAGGCCGCGTCTGGCCCGGTGAAAATCTACCAGCACTTTAATGTCCAGCGCCGGATTACGTTGTTTTGCCTGTAACAGTGCCGCCAAAATTTCGCGCCCGGCCTCGTCATCTTCCAGATACAACGCGGCAATATAAATCACCCGCTGGGCGTTATTAATATGATCAATCAGGGTGTTTTTGAAATTTTTTGGGGTCAACAACCACTGTATTGCATCAGGGCCTATTGCTATACCACCTAGCTGATCCAGCAAGGCATCCTCCTACAACTCTCTGTCCCAAGCCGTATAATCCCGGCAGTATTTCGGAATACACAAAAAACTGAGCCGCGATTATCTTAGCGGCAGATTTAAGGCCATAGAACTTACTCACTTGTGCACGGCGGAGCAAGCGTTTTCTCCGGTCAACCGCTACGGCTGCATTCAAATTATGCCTGTTCCGTATAATTAATGTGCGGTCATGCGTCCCTTTGCCGTAAAATTATTGCAATGCTGCCTGAACCTACCAAAATCAGGCATCATCGGGATAGATTATATCCCTCCCTTATTGCTTGCTGTACAACAGGAACAAATATGAAGCGTAACATCTGGATCCCGCTCTTACTCACGCTCGTGGCCGCCTGGGGCATTTTCCATTTCAAAGACTGGCTGGGGCCGTTGGTATTGCCTTTGTTTATCGCCCTGGTGGTGTTTGTCACCCTGAAATTCTATCGTCTGATGGAAAAGGATGACCTTTAAGCTATCCCTGCGCCATTATCCCTGGATATTGGCAGCGCTCCTGGCAATGCCCTGGTGCCACAGCACGGCGGCGGCCCCCCTGCCCTCATGGCTGCAAGTGTTATTGCCCCCGGCCTCGCAAGTGGCATTGTGGGTGCAAGATACCCGCACCCAACAAGTGTTATTGAGCCACAATCCGGATGTGCAGATGTTGCCTGCCAGCACCCAGAAACTGCTCACGGCCGTTACCGCCTGGGAGGTGTTGGGGGCGGATTACCGCTTCCATACCCGAATATTGACAACCGGCACGATCATCCAGGGCGTATTGCAGGGCAACCTGTATTTGCAATTTAGCGGTGATCCCCGCCTTAGTCGCCAGCAACTGTCTCAAATGGCGCAAACCTTACGGCAACAGGGGCTTGAGAAAATCAACGGCCAGTTATTCCTGGTGGGGAACAACAGCCGCCAATGGCGGGCACCGGGCTGGGTCTGGGACGACTTGGGCATTTGTTACGCCGCGCCGATTTCCAGTTTTGTCATCGACGGCAATTGCATCAAAGCCCGCTTGCAGCAAACCAAAACCCGTACCCGGGTTACCCTGTTAACGCCAGCACCGGTGAGTGTTACCAGCAGCGCGTTTTTTGATCCGCAGCAGCAACATGATTTTTGCCAATTAACACTGCATAGGCAAGACGACAACCATTATCAGCTGAGCGGTTGTTATGGCAAGCGGCCGCCATTGCCACTGGCCATTGCGGTGAGCAACCCGCAACAGTATGCCGCTGATGTCATAGCAGCGTTGTATCGGCCGCAATTTCATTTTGAAGGCCCCGTACAGTTTGCCTCAACCGTGCCTGATGATGCCACGTTGTTGCTTGATCACCCCTCTTTGCCACTTAGCACCTTGATTGGCGAGATGCTGCTTGACTCTGACAACCTGATTGCCGATACCTTGTTAAAACAGCTGGGTTCACAAAGGCTGGGGCCCCGGGAGCAGGATGCGGTGTTCCTGGCCGGCGGCCAGCAGATAAAAGATACCCTTGCCGGCATGGGCATTGAGCTTGAAAACAGCCACATCATTGATGGCTCGGGGCTGTCCCGTTACAACCTGCTCAGCGCCCGCCAGTTGGGGCAGTTGCTGGCGCAAATTCAGCAGCGCCCCACCCTGCGCTGGTTGCTGGATGCTTTGCCCAAATCTGGACTCAGCGGCACATTGCACCATAAAGCGCCATTCAATCAAAAAGCCTTACGGGGACGGATAACAGCCAAAACCGGCAGCATGCAGGGAGTGCAAAATCTGGCAGGGTTTTTATCGGGCGATGCGCCTGACGATAAATACCGCTATCTTTTTGTCATCATGGAAAATGGCCATGTCACCACGGACATGCCTGATAGCGGTTTCATTGGGCAAGTTCTCCTGCAACTGCAGCAACGCTTAGGAAATGCGCCCGGAATGCAAAAGCCGTAGCACAGGGCGCACCATCATCACACACTGTTTTTACCCGCCAAACGCCCACAAAAAAGCCCGAGGCAACGGGCTTTTACAACATGCAACATTTGATACTGCTTAACCAATGACTCAGAACCAGTCTGTCGATGGTGCCATAACGGCCTCGTCCCCGGCGGCCACCGCAGCCAGATGGAGCGATACCCGCGGCAGCAGTTTGGCAAAATAGAACTGCAACAGTTGTTGTTTGCCGGCAACGAATTGAGCCGGTAAATCATCCGCTGTTAATGCCTTATCGGCCATCAGCAACCAACAGTGGCCATATAACAGGTAACCAAAAGCGTCCAGCGCATCCACCGCCACCGCATTAATCAGGGCCGGTTTGTCATGCTTTTGCTCATTCACCGTAGCCATGACCGTTAAAAACTGCTCTTGCAATGACTGCAGTTGTTGCCGCTCTTTGGCAAACACCCCGTCACAGGCTTGCTGCTGTTGCTGCAAAGTGGCAAAAAATTCGGTCACGGTTGCCAGATTGTCCCCTGCCAGTTTACGCCCGAGAAAATCAATGGCCTGAATGCCGTTGGTGCCTTCATAAATCTGGGCGATGCGCGTATCACGCACCAATTGCTCAATGCCGGTTTCGCAAATATAACCGTGACCGCCAAATACCTGCTGAGCGCTGACACAGGCATCCAGGCCCCTATCGCTTAAAAATGCTTTGGCAACCGGTGTCAACAGGGCGGCAAAACGGCTGCTTTGCTGTTTTTCTTCATCGGTGGCGGCATATTTTGCCTTGTCCAGCTCCATGGCGGTCAGCACGGCCATGGCCCGACCGGCTTCGGTCAATGCCCGGATATTCAACAACATGCGCCTGACATCGCCATGGACAATAATGGCATCGGCCTTGGCCCCGGTAGGCGAGCCGCCGGCAGCCAGCCCCTGCACTCGCTCTTTGGCATATTCGGCCGCCATCTGGTAAGCGCACTGGGCACTGCCCAGCCCCTGAATGCCGATGGACAAGCGTTCATAATTCATCATGGTGAACATGCACACCAGCCCGCGATTGGCGCGGCCAATGAGATAGCCTTCTGCATTATCGTAATTCATCACGCAGGTGGCCGAGCCTTTAAGCCCCATTTTGTGCTCCACCGCGCCCACACTCACCCCGTTGGCCGCGCCGATATCGCCAGCATCATTGACCTTGAATTTAGGCACCAGGAATAACGAGATACCGTCACATCCCTGGATTTTGGCCAGCACCAGATGAATGACGTTACTGGTCAAATCATGATCGCCGCCGGTAATGAACATTTTGCTGCCGTTGATAAGGTAACTGCCATCATCCTGAGGCGTGGCCCTGGTGGCAATATTGCGAAGATCGGAGCCTGCCTGGGGCTCGGTCATGTCCATGGCCCCGGCCCATTCGCCGGAATACAGTTTGGGCAGGTACAACGCCTTTAACTCGTCACTGGCGTGGGCATGAATGCACAATGCCGCACCAGCGGTCAGCGCCCCGTACAGGGTAAACGCGTTACTGGCGCTGTAGCCCATCTCGTCCAGCAGCACCCCCAGCATTTTGGGCATGCCCATGCCGCCAAATTCAGGTTCACCACACAACCCAACCCAACCGCCTTCGGCGTACTGACGGAATGTGTCCGCATAACCGTCTGGCGTTATCACCGTGGTACCATCAAAGCTCACACCTTGCTCGTCGCCTGCCCGATTGAGTGGCTGAATTTGCTCACTGCAAAAGCGGGCGCCTTCTTCAAGAATGGCTGATGCGGTTTCCACGTCCAGTAGTTCGGCAATGGCCGGTAGTTTCTGCCATACGTTACCGGCATCAAAAACCTGTTGAAGCAAAAAGTTCATCTCTTGAGTCGGGGCTTGGATTGAGTTCATCAGTCAACTGCCTTGTATAATTAAAACGAGTGTTTCAATTTATCCTGATGGACGGCATTTGGCAAACATCACAAGCAAAAACAGTGAAATAATGTGGTCTGTCCACTTAAAGCACGCCATGAAAAAGCCGGCACCAAGGCCGGCTGCTTACAATGCCACTGCACTCAGCAAACGCTCAAAAGATCATTCTCGGTATAGGATTTTGGCAATTGCTGCATGGTTTCCAGCAACAGCGGATTGCCCAGAATGTACCCCAGCTCTTTATCATTCAGGTTAGCCAGTAAGGTTTCCTGGGTTTGGGCTTCTTGCACTTTTACCCTGGCGATGGCATCCATGGCTTCAATTTTCCCGCCGGGAATGTGGGTGGGCAGTTTATCCATGATTTGCATGTGCAGCGCCATCAGCGCCGGGTTATCCAACAAGGCCGGAACATCCCAAACCTGTTGCAGCGCCGTTTCATACTCGGTTCTGGCCGCTGCTGCGGCCAACAGGATATGCGGTGGCTCAACCTCTTCAGGCGTAGCCAACAACCGTTTTGTCTGAAACCATCGCCCCACTTTTTGCGATGCGGTAAACGCCGACAGCGGCATGGCAATCCATAACCCTATCAGGGCCGGAGACATCCACGCTAGCAACGTCCATGAATCAAGATAGGCGGCATAGCCCAGCAGAATGCCCGCCAGCATGTGGTAACGGTGGCGATAAATCACATCAGACCAGGGCAAGCTGCCATCATCCCGCCGCTGCGGTGCCCAGCCACTGTCCTTGCCGGAAATGATGGAAAATACCGCGCCACAATGAATGAACATCATGATGGGCGCAATCAGGGCCGATACCAGCACTTCAAGCAGCACGCTTAGGGTGATCCGCAAACGTCCGCCCAGCACCTTCACATAGTGGCGGTCGCTAAGCAGCAATAGTGAACCGAAAATTTTGGGACCAAACAGAATGCCCATGGTGATGTAAAACAACCTCAAGGCCCTGTCTGAGTCCATCACCGGCCATTTGGGAAACAAGGAAAACTGATCGGTAAAATACTCCGGCCGGATGTAATGAGCCTGCAATGCCAGTAACAACCCGGAAAGGATCAGCAATAACCAAAACGGCGATGACAGATAGGACATGATGCCGGTGACCAGATGCAACCGGCTAATCCAGTGAAGGCCTTTGGCTGGCAGCACTCGGCTGTGCTGCAAATTGCCCTGACACCAGCGTCTGTCCCGCACCGCCATATCAATCATGGAGGGCGGACACTCTTCAAACGAACCGGGAAGATCCGCGGCAATTTGCACGCTCCAGCCCGCCCGGCGAATAAGCGCCGCTTCCACAAAGTCATGGCTCATGATGTGGCCGCCAAAAGGCGGCTTGCCTTTCAGCATTGGCAAACCGGCAGCCTGCATGAACGCCTGGGTACGGATAATGGCATTATGTCCCCAGAAATTGCCCTCTTTTTGCACCCACCATGCCAGGCCGGTACCGATGACCGGCCCGTAAAAGCGGGCGGCAAACTGTTGCAAGCGGGCCAGTAAAGTGACGCCTTTGACCAGATAGGGAATGGTCTGGATAAGCCCGGCATCGGGATCCGCCTGCATCCTGCGGCCCAGCGTTACAATGCACTGGCTTTGCATGATGCTGTCGGCATCCAGTACCAGCAGGCTGTCGTAAGCGCTGCCCCAACGGGTGCAAAAATCTTCCACATTGCCGGATTTGCGGGCGGTATTCTTGCGCCGCCGCCGATAATAAACCCGTGCCCGGCCATCAAGCCTTTGCCGCAATAACCAAAACGCCTGTTCCTCTGCCAAGGCGATGGCCGGATCCGTGGTGTCTGACAAAATGAACCAGGAAAAACATTTATCTTCCTGGGTCTTTTGACAATACTGCACCAAATCCAGCGCCATGGTTTCCACCGCCGAAAAGACCCGTTCAGGCTGTTCGTTGTAGGTGGGCATCAATATGGCAACGTTATCGGTCAACACTTCAACCGCGCGGGTTTTGGGGTGCACAAACCGATTTTTCATCAAGGTGATGCAGCCGGCCACGCCGCTGCAAAAGGCCAAGGCAATCCAGCAAAAGTTCACGGCAAAAAGCACCAGCACCAGATATTCCAGCGGCGTGACCCCGGCCACGCTGAAAACCTGCAGCATTTCATAAATGGCAAAGCCTGACAGCACCAGTGCAGAGCCCACCACCATGATCCTTGGCGCCACCTTGGAGCGCACGCCGTCAGGATTACTGCTGGCCCTTGGAAAGCCTGCGGATAACGCCTTGAGCTGCTGTGCCGGCATGGGCATGGGACGCTCATGAGGCATGGCACTGTCCCCCGCCAGTACGGGTTGGGCCTGCATCAGCAAATTATCCTGTTGCATTTGCGCCTCCTCGCGATTCATTAACGTGACCAACGGTATAACCAGGTTTCCACTTTGCCGGGAGCCGGCGCCATATTGCCTGTAGCGGTGTCGAACAGCAGTTCAGCGCGCAACTCCGCCACTGCTGCATCCTCGGGATCAAACTGGAAGGTCAGCCGGTAACCGCCGTTATGCGCGTTTTGCTGAAGTGACACTTTACTGATGCTGCCACCGGAGCTTTGCACTTTGGGCACTGGCATCGCTTTGGGGCGTTTGCCGTCATTCAGCTGATAATCAATCACAAACAGCCGTTTGGCGGTGGGTTTGGTAATGTCCGCCCGGCCACTGGCAGTGCGGGATACGGTAATGGTGCCCTGCTTGACGGCGGGTTCTTCCCCCCAGCTCAGGCGATAGGCAAACCGGTAATGGGAACCGGCCTTAAGGGTTTCCTGTGGGCGCCAGAACACCATGATGTTGTCGTGTATTTCTGACTGGGTGGGAATTTCCGTCAGGATCACCGAACCCTGGCCCCAGTTACCGATGGGCTCTACCCACAAACTGGGGTGCGTCTGGTAAGGGGTTTGCAAATCTTCATAGGCATAATAATTGCGCTGACGCTGAATGAGCCCGAATCCTTGAGGGGCATTATCCATAAAGGCGCTTACCTGTAATGTTTTCGGGTTTGCCAGCGGTCGCCACAAGCGCTCGCTGCGGCCATTGAGCATCAGCAAACCGTCAGAGTCATGTACTTCCGGGCGGGCATCATCAATGTGCTGCCGGCCATTAAGCGCGTGCATGTACATGCTGGTACCGGGAGCCAACCCCACTTTATCCAAATCCACTCGCGGAAACAGCACCGCATCCACGTCCATATGAGTGTTATCCCCCGGGCGCACCGAAAAGCGATATGCCCCTGTGACGCTGGGGCTGTCCAGCAAGGCGTGGATCACCAGCAAATTGGCATCTTTATGGGGTTCTTCTATCCAGAAAGCTTTGAAGAACGGGAACTCTTCACCCATGGGATCAGCCGTTTTCAGGGCCAGTCCCCGGGCCGATACCCCGTAGTTGTTGCCTTTGCCCAGTGCCCGGAAATAGGTGGCGCCTTGAAACACCAGCAATTCGTCAAAATAATCATGGCGGTTAAGGGGATAATGCAGGCGGAAGCCCGAATAGCCTATATCCCTTTTGGGTAGAGGCTGAGTAAGCGATTTACCGGTTTCAAAATAATCCGGGTTATAGGCCAAATGGGAGACTTGATTGCCCCGCACCAGGGCAAGCTCCACCATCTGTTTGAAATAGAACCCCCGGTGAAACAGCTGCAGCTGATAAGGCAGGGACGGGTTTTTCCAGATGGCCTTATCGCTGCGAAAACGGATGTCTTGATACTGTTCCTGGGTGAGGTTTTGCAAGCTTTCGGGTAACGCCTCTTCCGGGGCCACATACGGTTTGGCTGCTAGCGCTTTGGCCAGTTTTATCACGGTATCCTGATCGAATATGCCGTTTTTGGTGAATTTGGTGTTACCGCTGGTGGCCGCCTCTACGCTATTGGCCACCGGTGTGGGGGTTTCTGCCAGTATGGCATCAACACTGTTTTCTGGTGTCAGTGGCGTATTGGGCTCGGCAAGTGATACCGGAATTTGAGAAAATACCACTCCTAACAACACAGTCAGGCTAAGCAATGTTCTGAATCGACTGGGCATGTAGAAACAACCTTTTTATCATGTAAGACAGGAAAACGGATTTATCATAAATGTCGGGCGCTGCCAGCATATGAACGTCACGTAAAGACAAGCTAATCGCGGATGATGAGGGCAATAAACTACTACTAAACCCTACACAAAGAAAGCCATCAGCCAATTGTTTTTACAGCCTTTGTTGTGAATGCTGCCGGCAGATGTCGTACCCGCGGCTTGTGGCCCGTGCAACATGGCGAAATGGTGGCATTGCCCTGCGGGATAACACCGCTCTCGCCTTGTCATCATGCGCATTTTCGCATCCGCAACGTGCAATGCCACTCTAATGAATAGAACCTTAATGAAACTTTAACAAGGCGGCGCCTTTGCCACTCATTGGCCATAAGGCCCTTTGGCCAAAGAAAAAGCCCGATGCGAGTAACATCAGGCTTTTGTTATCACAAGCAGCGATACCTCAATGCGGCGAGTTAACGGATTTTCCGGTCTTCAGCCATCACTTCAGCAACCGCCTGATAAACGCTTTGCACCTGCGCTTGGGTCAAGGGCTTATCTTCATTGTCCCGAATGCGGATTTCCGTTTTCTGGTTATCCGCTTTGTGTGCGGTGACCAACAGGCGGTAATTTTCCTGATCATCCAGTTCAATGTTGTTGTCGCTGAACAGGGAATTCCAAAAGCCGCTGTCGTTGTTGAAACGGATGTAATAAAGCCCCTTGGCGGAATCCATGTCCACCACCTCGAAGCCGACTTCAGGCAACACGATGCTCAACCTGTCCCATGTCCGCTTAAGCGGCGCTTCAGACAACCAGTAGCCTTCATCGTTGGCATCGGAGGGTGCCACGTAAGCAATGGCAATCCCCTTGCTTTGCTGGCGCTTCATCTGCTGTTGCAGTTGGGCACGTTCTTTGGCCATGAAGCCAACGGCGCTGTTAAGCATGTCGATGGCGTAACGTTTCTTGTCTTCGTTTTTCAACACTACGGGAGTGTTGTCATCCCCATGGCTTTCCTGATGATCCAGCAAGCTGATAATCAGGTTACCGGAGCGGCCATGAGGGCGGATGTCGGTTTTGAACTGGTAGCGCTGACGCACCTTGTATACGCTGTCGGCGCCGAACCATGAGGTGTCCAGCAGCTCCTCGTGTTCAATCCAGTCAGTGTCGATTACGCCGTTGGTGTAATCTTCTTTGGCAATGGCATAACCCTTGTGTTTGAGAAAGCCCTTCACCACTGAAAACATCTCTTGTTTCAAGTCGGTATTTTGATCAATGGCTTCCACCACCACCTTGATGTTATCGCTGCCCTCTTCCACATGGGTGCCGTCTGCCATTGGCAGGATCTGCAACGGCGGACGAATGTCCAGCACATCGCCCACCAAGCTGCTATCGGCTTTGGCACTCAACGGCGGGACGTTGTACTCCTTGGTATATTGGGGCGCATGCAAACCTTCAGGGATTTTCAAAGGTTCTGTCGTTTTGGCATTCACATAATCAAAGCCGCCATCTGCCTGACGTCTTTCTATCGGGGTGGTACAAGCCGTTACCATCAATGCAGCAACAACCAGAGAAATTTCCTTCAGTTTTAACATCAAGTTATTGAACCTCTATATGGGCTTTTTTCATTGCATGCAGCAACAGACCATGAAACTCTTCAGAAAGTTCAGTCAACGGCAAACGAATTGTGCCGTGGCTAATCAATCCCATGCGATGAACAGCCCATTTTACCGGGATGGGGTTGGCTTCGCAGAACAAGGCTTTATACAGCGCTTGTATGTCCTGTTCGGCGGCCATGGCCGCGGCATCATCCCCTTTTAGGGCGGCATCGCACATTGCCTTGAACTGGGCTGGCACAATATTGTTGGCCACGGAAATCACACCGTTACCGCCCAATTCCAGGAACTCCCGGGCAGTGGCGTCATCACCGCTGAACAACAGAAAATCCTGGCCACACAGCTCACGCAGTTTGCGCACGCGGCTAAGATCTCCAGTGGCTTCTTTCAACGCAATGATGTTTGGCACATCGGCTAGCTGTGCCACGGTTTCAGGCTTCATGTCCACCGAGGTGCGACCTGGCACGTTGTAAAGGATTTGCGGCACGTCGGTTGCGGCGGCAACCGCTTTGTAATGGGCAATCAAGCCATGTTGTGGCGGCTTGTTGTAATAGGGTGTCACCCCCAGCATGGCCACCACATCCAGCTTGGACATGGCGTGGGTCAGTTCTATCGCTTCAGCGGTAGCATTGGCGCCATTGCCGGCAATCACGGGGATGCGGCCGGCAGCAAATTTAATGGTGTGCGCCACCACATCCACATGTTCCTGCAGTGGCAGTGTGGCTGATTCTCCGGTTGTCCCCACGGAAACAATGGCGTCAGTGCCATTGTCAATATGAAACTCCACCAGGCGCTCTAGGCTGGCATAATCCACTGAGCCGTCCCGGCTCATGGGGGTAATTAAGGCTACGATGCTTCCGCTAATCATGAGATTTCCCCAAATGTTCAGGATTCGCTATGGTACTGAGCCTAGGAAATGATGACAAGGGGCTGGGGCTAACAATTACAATAAGTTGTGGTAGCATTAACCGAAGCGTAAAAATCTCTCCCGTAGCGCTGAAACAGCGTAACGGAACGCCTAAGAACACGAGGAAAATTCATGACCAATTATCTGGTCGTTACCGCCATGGGCACCGACCGCCCAGGGCTGGTTGCTAAACTCGCCCGTCTGGCAACAGACTGCGATTGTGACATTGTAGATAGCCGCATGGCGCAATTCGGTAATGAATTCACCATGATCATGATGATGGCCGGCTCTTGGCCCGCCATTACCAAGTTAGAAACCTCCCTTCCCAGCCTGTGTGTTGAGCTGGAACTGCTGATGGTGATGAAACGCACCTCCAAACACGTGCCACTGACTTATATTTCCCGCCTTGAAGTGACCTTCAATGGCCAGGATCAGCGCGGTACCATGCGCAATATCACCCAATTTCTGGCTGAACGCTCTCTGGATTTGGCCATGGTGCGCTCCTTTGCGGAAGAACTCAGCGACGGCCAGCAAACCCAGCATTTGATGTTCACCATCAATGTGCCGGAGAAGGTTGATGTAGAACAACTGGAAAAAAGCCTGCATGCGCTGGCAACAGAGCTGTCGCTCAGCTGCACCATCCGTTGCATGCAAGGCGTTCCGGTGGCTGAATTGGATTAATCCCATCAAGGACATGAATCATGAATACCCTGAAAGCCGGCGACCAAGCGCCGTTGTTTACCCTGCAAAACCAGCATGGGGATGACATTTCACTGCTACAAACCCTGCAGCAACATAAAGTGCTGGTGTATTTTTATCCCAGAGCCATGACCCCTGGCTGCACCACCCAGGCCTGCGGACTGCGAGACAGTCATGATGCCCTTGCCGCACTGGGCGTGACAGTGCTGGGGATAAGCCCGGATCCCGTTGCCAAATTGCAACGGTTTATCGACAAGTATCAACTGAATTTTGATCTGCTCAGCGATGAAGACCATAGCGTTGCCGACGCCTTTGGTGTCTGGGGTGAGAAAAAATTCATGGGCAAGGTGAAAGACGGCGTCCATCGCATCAGTTTCCTGATAGATCAAAGCGGCCATATTGAACATGTGTTTAATAAATTCAAAACCAAAGATCATCACGAGGTTGTATTGGATTACCTAAACGGTAAGTAAGTTAAGTCATTGCTATCACTTTGGGGTCGGAAATAGACTGGCAATAGAACAGGAATCCGCGACCAAGATAAACCTCAGTGATAGACAAACCAGCCACCTTGTGCCGTAAACGCCCACCGATAAAAAATGCCAGTCCGTAAAGACTGGCATTTTTATCAATAATATTGGCAGGTAACCGGGTTATTTTTCCAAGGACTCTATCAAGGGGTCATCACTGCTGGGCCATACATTAATCACCGCTTTTACCAACGATGCCAGTGGAATGGCAAAAAATACGCCCCATACGCCCCATAAACCACCGAAAATCAACACAGCGGCAATAATGACCACAGGGTGCAGATTCACGGCGCCGGAAAACAATAACGGCACCAGCAAATTGCCATCCAGCCCCTGGATCACCCCGTATCCCAGCATCAGGTAACCAAATTCAGCGGTAAATCCCCACTGAAAAAAAGCGACCAGCACAATGGGTAAGGTGACCAGCGTTGCCCCCACATAAGGGATCAACACGGACAACCCGGTGGCCACCCCCAGCAATGCGGCGTAATTAAGGCCCATCAATGCAAAAAAGATGTAAGTGGCAATGCCCACGATAAAGATTTCAATCACCTTGCCGCGAATATAATTGAAAATCTGCAGCTCCATTTCAAACCATACCTTGCGGGCCAACTGGCGATTACTGGGGAAAAAGCGCTTGCTGCCTGCAATTAGCTGCTCTTTATCCTTCAGGAAGAAAAACACCAAAAGGGGCACCAAAATGGCATAGACCATCAGCACCAACAGTGAGGCGGAGTAACCCAGCAACTGCTTGCCAATGCCCAGCAGGTGTTGGGTATCCAGCAGTTTTTTCAGCTCGGCCAGCATGGTGTTAAGCTGCTCGGCACTGATAAACTGCGGATGCTGCTGCGACAGCTCCTGCAACATGATAATGCCCTTATCCAGCATGGCGGGCAGTTCGGTAAGCAACGCCACCCCCTGACGCCAGATACTGGGCATCAACCCGAATGAAATCAGCAACATCAAACCGATAAACAGCACCAATACCAACGATGCGGCAGTGGTGCGGTTAATGCCAATCCGGGCCATTTGTGCCACCGGCCACTCCAGCAAGAACGCCAGCACCAAGGCCACCAATAACGGCATTAACAGATTGCCGGCGAAATAGAGGATCAAGGTGATCCCCAAAAGGATAAACAACAGCGTTAGCGCCTGTGGATCGCTAAAACGCGCACGATACCAGCGGTTCAGGTAGTCGAACATGCAGATTTTCCTGTTTGAAACAAGGGTTGGACATACACACCGCCATCATTAAAAATGACAGCACTTTCCCAGTGAGCGATTAATTTATACCACGTTACGGGAACATACACTCCACCGGGATTGTCTGATTGCACAGAAGACAGGCGCAACCGGATAATGACATGAAAGATGGGCTGACAGTAGCAACAATTCACCGTATATGCTTGCTAAACATAAACTTGCCCTATTATCCTAAGTTGCACAGCAAACCACAAGCCGTAGTGGTCATGCCATAACGGCTATTTTTTCGAAGGTTGAGTTTGACTAGATTGATGCTTCCCCGTTTTAAGCAACTGCTGTTGGCCGGTGCGGTAGCCATGGGCCTGAGTACCTGTGTTCACAGTTTTGCAGTGGCCGATGACTTGCCGGATTTGGGCACCGCTGCCGTGCAATCACTGAGTATTGATAAAGAGATCATTTACGGTGATGCCTACATGCGCATTATCCGGGCGCAGGCCCCCATGCTGTACGATCCCTTGCTGGCGCAATACATCACCGAGCTTGGTAACCGCCTGGTAGCCCACGCCAACGATGTTCGCACGCCCTTTTACTTTTTCATGCTGCAAGATGACGAAATTAACGCCTTTGCCTTTTTCGGCGGTCATGTGGCGGTGCATACCGGTTTGTTTCTGTATGCCGACAATGAAAGCGAAATTGCCTCCGTACTGGCTCACGAAATTGCCCACGTTACCCAGCGGCATCTGGCCCGCGCCATTGAAGCCCAGCAAAAAAGCGGCCCGGTAACCCTGGCGGGCATGTTAGGCGCCATTTTGCTGACCATTGCAGCGCCCCAGGCCGGTATGGCGGCCCTTGCCAGCACCCAGGCCCTGACAGCCCAGGCACGCATCAACTACACCCGGCAAAATGAACAGGAGGCCGACCGCTTTGGCATGCGCACGCTGGTGGCCGCAGGATTTGATCCCACCGCCGTAGGCTCATTTTTTGGCAAACTGGCCGCCAAATACCGCTATACCAGCAAACCGCCGCAAATGCTGCTAACCCACCCGCTACCGGAGTCACGGGTATCAGAAGCCCGGGACCGGGCCGCCCAATATCCCAAAGTGCAGGTAAAACCCCATTTGAATTTCCATCTGGCAAAAGCCAGGGTGATGGTGCGTTTTTCCAGTTACGGCGATAATGCGGTGCTGGCCCTGTTTCAGCAGCAGCTGGACAAAAAGGACTATGTGTTCAAGGAAGCCAGTTTGTACGGCAAGGCATTGGCATTATTCCGCCTGCAAAACTATAAGGCGGCGGCCAGCATCATTGACGAGTTGTTGCAAAAAGACCCTGACAACCTGTTTTACCTGGACACCAAAACCGATTTGCTCACCCAGGCAAAACAGTATGACGATGCCATAAAATTGCTGGAATCCCAGCGCCGCTTACGGCCATCATCACTGGTGATTAATACCAACTTGGCCAACGCCTACCTTGAAAACAAGCAATCAGGCAAAGCCATTGCCCTACTGGAGCAGATGACCTTTGATGACAAAAACAACCTGCTGCCTTTCCAGATGTTAATCACCGCCTATCAGCAAACCGGCAACAAGGCGATGGAACACTATGAAAGAGCCGAGGTCATGGCGCTGCGCGCCAATTACAAAGGCGCCATCGATCAGCTCAATTTTGCCTATCGCGAATCAGATAACCAACCGTTGCAGATTGCCCGCATTGAAGCCAAACTGCGCCAGTTCAAGGATGCTGAAGAGCGCATCAAAAAACTGCAGCTGTAATGCCAATGGTAATGATTAACGCCACTCATACATGTGGCGTTATTTTTTGGTATGCTGTCCGCCTGATGTTCATTTAAAAGAGTTTGCCATGCCAAACGTAACGTTATTCCATAATCCCCGCTGCTCCAAAAGCCGTGAAGCATTGGCCCTGCTGCAAGATGCCGGATGCCAGATAGATATCATTGAATACCTGAAAACACCGCCGGATGCGGCCACGCTAAAGCAACTGTTATCGCAACTTCAGCTGACTCCCAGGGAATTGATGCGCACCAAAGAAAGCGAGTATAAAGCGCAAGGCCTTGATAACCCGGCCCTGAGTGATGATGAACTGATTGCCGCCATGGTGGCCACGCCAAAATTGATTGAGCGCCCCATTGCCATTGTCAATGATGAGGCCGTTATCGGGCGTCCGCCTGAAAAAGTACTGACATTGCTCTGATAGCACATGCCGCCATTGCTACGGCGGCGAAGGTGCATTTTGCACATTATCATCTTGAAAGTCCGGAAAATGCCGGACTTTTTCATGGGCGTTACGTTTTCCCCTCCCCCTGTTTTCCCGGCATTGGGGCTTTAAAAAAAGCTGTGTTATATTCCATCAATCACAATGATTTAATATTTGCGTAACAGACACTGCCGGAGGTGGTCATGGGACGGATAACACCCGTATTGATTGCATTATTGTTAGCAGGCTGTGGTGGCAGCGGCTCGAATGATGACAGCGCTGACAATAATCCCGTCATTGACAGCACCGCCCTGGCTCGCTGCAGTGCAGTTACCCCCTTGCAAACCGTCAGCCAGGGGGCGCTGGTGTTTTATCTGCAGCCCCAATATATTACCGGGCAACAAAGCAGCATTGTGGCCGGTTTGAGTAGCCAGCAAAGCCATGGTTACCATTTTTCCTGGCAACAGACCTCAGGTACGCCATTACCCCTGAGTGTAACGGACCAACCGGTATTGCCATTTGAAACCGCCGTCGCCGGTGATTATGGTTTTTCGGTCACGGTCAGTGGCAATAACCAGCACTACCAGGCGGATATTGCCATCACGGTGAGTCAGGATAGCGGCCTCTCACTCAGGCTGGATCATGCCCTGGTTGAAGGGGCTGATGCCAGTTTGCGACTGGATCGCCCCAATGGCAATCTTGCCCAAAACGTTAGCTGGTGCGTGGCCCAAGGGCCGGATATTCACATCAGCAGCGATAGCGATGAGCAATTGCTGTTCAGCGCACCGCAAGTCACACAAGACACCTTGTTGGTGGTGCGGGCCACGGGCTTGGTGGATGGGGTGAGCCAAAGTGATGACGTGAACTTGTTGATCACCAATGAGGCGACCATCAACTCTGCCTATTTTGACACGCCAGTGGCCAGAACCCACAGTTACCGTCAAGACTCTCCCTGGGCTGATGTTCTGCAACCGTGCGTGTACTCCAATCAGCTGCGCAGCAGTTGTACCCTCAGCGCACTGCCATTGATTGGCCAGGAAACCGCTGATAACCATATCGACAAAGCGGCCATCATGAATCGGGTGCTGGTGTCCCATGACTGGATGGGCCAAAACTTTGAGGCTTTTCTTGATACGCTGGACACCCACAGTGACTTTGCCAAACTGCTGCAGTCTGTTACCGCCATTGTGATCAGCTACGATGTACGTCCCTCTTTTTACTGGGTGGTTACCGGTGCCATTTATCTGGACCCGGAAGACTTATGGCTCAGCGCCTCAGAGCGTGACACCATTAATGAAGCGCCGGACTATCGCTCCGCCTATGGTGAAGACCTGCAGTTTCTGGTGCCCTGGCGTTATGTGAAAAACAACGATTACGCCTCGGTTTACCGCAATCCCGTGCTGCGCCAATCCCGCACGCTCACGGAGCTGGCGCCGGATCTGGCCTCCTTGCTTTACCACGAGCTGGCCCATGCCAACGACTATTTCCCCCGCAGCATCCATGGCAGCCTTAGCGGCCCCACGTTGTTGGATGACTACTCTCGCCGCTCCAGTGCTAAAGCCTTGGGTTCTGATCAGCTCAGCAACCAACTGCCATTGCAATCCGCCGAAATGCAAGCACTGGCCAGTGTGCGATTTCACGGGAGCAGTGCCAGTGCAGTCCAAAAGGCTTATTTGCCTGATGATGTGGCCGGTTTTTTCAGCCCTGACAGTGCCAATGATTTTTACAACTACAGCACCTCCCGGGAAGATGCCGCCATGTTGTTTGAAGAAGCCATGATGAGTTATCGCTTAGGAATCCAGCGCGATGTGGCCATCACCGACAAACCGGCACAAGTCAGCGCCAGCACGGTTACCGTCAGTTGGGGACAACGGGGGCGAATCGCCAAAGACAGCATTCAGCCCCGGGCCGCCATGATAATTGATTACATCATGCCGGAAATAAACGGCGCCGCGCTGGAAGCCTCGCTGCCTACTCCGCTGCCCATGCGCAGCGGTGAAAGCTGGTTGGCCAATTTGAACCTGACCGACAATGCCAAGCCTGCCACCCAACGCATTCTGCCGTTAAGCTCAGCCACGCCGCCATTACGGTTAAGTGGTGAGCGCCACGTCGCCCCCCAGCACTAATTGCCCCAAATGGCGGATGCGCGCGCATCCGCCTTATCTGAAAAAACGGCATCATGCCAGTAGCAAAATAGCAGGAAACGCAATGGAGAGAGGGATTTTCGCTTATTTGTCATCCATCAAGCGGGAACTGAGTTAGGCGCGAAACTTAGTACCACGCTTGCCGTATGCTCATCATTGCCGGAGGATGCTTCCCTACAGACGCAACATCTCTTTAATGAAGGGAATGGTCAATTTGCGTTGATGCACCATGGAGGCTTTATCCAGTTTATCCAGCACGTCAAACAGCGTCCGTAAATCCCGGGCAAGACGGTTAAGCAGAAACTTGCCCACATCTTCCGGCAACTGCAATCCACGCATGGCTGCCCGGCGCTGCAATGCCGCCAGTTTTTCTTCATCCGCCATGGGATGCAGTTGATAATTGAGCCCCCATTGCATGCGAGACACCAAATCAGGCAAGGTAAAACCGCATTCGGTGGCGGCATGACGGCCACTGACCACCAGGGAGCAATCCTGCCGTTCCCCTACCCGGTTATACAAATCAAACAGGGCTTCTTCCCATAATGGATGGCCGGCAATGGCGTCTACATCGTCAATACACACCAAATCCATCATTTCCAGCCCTTCCAATAAGGCGGTGGAAATGCTGGCGTGGATCCCCAATGGTACATAAAAACTGGAGCGCCCCCGTTCGTTGGCATGGGCACAGGCGGCATGGATGAGATGGGTGCGTCCGGATTTTTCCGGCCCCCACAAAAACAATGCCTTGGGACCAAGGCCCGCCGCGCAGGCTCTCAGTGTCTGGATGAGTTGATCATTACCCGCTGCCGGGTAATAACTTTCAAAGGTTTCATCGTCCGGCAAATGTACCGGCAACGATAGTTGAAGTGGAGCGTGTTGAGTCAATCGGAGTTATCCCATGTGCCCGTCAACGTTCGGGAAATCCCTCGGTTAACGGCTATGCCATTCATAAGTGTCTGCATTATTGTCTGTTAATGCGCCGGTGGCAGCTGGAGGCAGCAAGCTGATGCGTGATTCAAGTCCCAGCAGGTTTTTCAATTCAGCCACTGATCCGAAGAGCTGCAGCTGGTAACTCACCCGATTACCCTGCAATTGGCGAATGGCAAAGGATTTGACGGCAGTGAGTTGTTTAAGAAACCCTTCGATTTCCACCAGTTGTTGCTGATTGACACCGGCAAAATTCACCACGGTTTGCTGAGACGCCCCCGAGTCGGCCACGGCATAACGGGAGACGAAATATTCGGACAATGCCAGCATCATGGCGGCCACGGCGTCATGCTGGCTGGCAACGGTATTTTGTTCTGAGAGCAGCGGCCGCATGAATGCCTGTTCCGGTACGGTGCTACTGTTATAAAGCGCTATTTGATAATAAATGCCGTCCGCTGAGCTTTGCATGGAGGCCAGCGCAAAATAATCGGCTTGATAGCGGGCAGAAGCCTGCGCCACCGGCGAGGCAAACTGGCCACGGACGTCATTGACGTTTACGGTTTGCAAATCGTCCAGATCCATCAGCGGGAATAACAACGGCATGCCCCGCTGTTCGGAAATGTGGCTAAATAACTGCCGGATATCGCTAGTCACGCTGTCGGCCACGATTTGGGGCTGGTTGTCTATGTCGGCGGCCAGCCAGAATACGGTCAACGGGCGTTGCCGTCCCCAAACCGGTTCACCGGCAGCGCGCAGTAAGCGCACGATTTTATCGTGATCGAATTGGGCCCGGAGTTTCAGCTGTCCTTGTTCGCTGAAATAACCGAACTGGGACACCATGGCGGATGCCTGTGACAAGCACTCGGCAATCATGGCGTTATTCAATACGCTGCGGGCGCCGGAGTTTTTAAGCAACACGCTTGTTAGCGCTTCCCTGATGGCGGCATCACGCTGTGCATCTGTGCGGGAATCCACATTGACCACGGCCTGATCAAGCTGCGCCACCTCCACCCCATTGGCGGCAGATGCCGTTAACAACCCGAATCCCATCATCAGTTGCAATAAAATTTTGCGCATAAATAAATTGTTAATCTTCGCTGGCGCTGAAAGCGCAAGTGTAACATAAATCCCGCCACACGGAATCGCCTAATGGACGCCCTCAAGCTGGCTGCTTATCCTGCAGGCGGTTGAATGGAGATTTTCATCAGCAGATGCTAAAAACTTGAGCGGCGTCGCTTAAAAAATTTAAAACATGTAATTCGGTTACTGGTAGCATATAGCGGTTTTACAACTCCACGGATAATAACGATGAAAAACCTCTCCCTTCCACTGCAAGGCGCGCAAATGCTGTTTGTGGCCTTCGGTGCGCTGGTGCTCGTGCCTTTGCTCACGGGTCTGGATGCCAGTGTTGCACTCTTTACTGCCGGGATTGGTACCTTGATGTTTCAGTTTATCACTAAGCGCCAAGTACCGATTTTTCTGGCTTCCTCTTTTGCCTTTATTGCGCCCATCACCTATGGCGTGGCTCACTGGGGCATTCCTGCCACCATGGGCGGATTGATTGCCGCCGGCGGCGTTTATCTGGTGCTGTCAGCGCTGGTAAAACTGCGCGGGCCGGAAGTGATCACCCGCCTGTTGCCACCGGTGGTTGTAGGACCTGTGATCATGATCATCGGTTTGGGGCTGGCACCTACCGCCGTGAACATGGCGCTGGGGAAAACCGGTGATGGCAGCGCGGTGCTGGTACCCCAGCAGGCGGCGTTAATCATTTCGATTGCATCGCTGTTCACCACCATTTTGGTGGCCATTTACGCCAAGGGCTTGTTGAAGCTCATGCCAATCCTGGCCGGGATTGTGGTGGGCTACAGCCTCAGTTTGTTCCTCGGCGTGGTGGATTTCAGTGCGGTTGCCAACGCCGCCTGGTTCTCGGTGCCCAATTTTGTCACACCGGAATTCCACTGGCAGGCCGTGGCCTTCATGATCCCGGTGGCCATTGCACCGGCGGTTGAACATATCGGTGACATTGTGGCGATTTCAAATGTGACAGGTAAGGATTTTCTTAAAAAACCCGGACTGCACCGCACCTTGGCAGGCGACGGTCTGGCAACCATGGCCGCGGTATCATTGGGTGGCCCGCCAAACACCACTTACTCTGAAGTCACCGGCGCGGTAACACTGACCCGCAACTTCAACCCGGTCACCATGACCTGGGCTGCCGTTACCGCCATTATCCTGGCCTTTGTGGGCAAGCTGGGCGCTACACTGCAAACCATTCCGGTACCGGTCATGGGCGGCATTATGTGCCTGCTCTTTGGCTCGATTGCAGCAGTGGGCCTTAACTCCATGATCAAGGCACAGGTGGACATGGCCAATCCCCGTAATCTGGCGATTGTGGGCGTTACCCTGGTGTTTGGCATCGGTGGCATGGCCTTTGGTGTGGGTGATTTCAGCCTGACAGGCATCAGCTTGTGCGGTATTGTGGCCATTTTGATGAACCTGTTACTGCCTCACCCTCGGGAACATCACGCATCCTGATGAGATTAGGGTAAAAAAAACCGCTCATATGAGCGGTTTTTTTATGTGAAAACAGCAATACTCATGAGCCGGGCTTGTTCATCTCGAAGTGCTGATATGCCCGGTCCGTGGCAATGCGTCCTCTCGGAGTGCGCTGAATGAACCCTTGCTGGATCAAAAACGGTTCCAGCACGTCTTCAATGGTTTCGCGCTCTTCACCAATGGCGGCGGCCAGGTTATCCAGCCCCACCGGGCCACCGGTGAATTTGTCAATGATGGCCAGCAGCAGTTTGCGGTCCATGTAATCAAAGCCTTCACCGTCCACATCCAGCATGTCCAGTGCCTGCTGTGCCACCACGCGGGTAATGCGGCCATCGTGTTTCACTTCGGCAAAATCCCGCACACGACGCAATAAACGGTTGGCAATGCGGGGGGTTCCCCGAGAGCGGCAGGCAATTTCCCGGGCGCCTTCGCTGTCCAATGGCAATTTCAGCATGCTGGCCGAACGGGCCACAATGGTGCTCAAATCATCCACATTATAAAATTCCAGCCGCAATGGGATGCCAAAACGTGCCCGCAGTGGCGATGTCAGCGCCCCGGCGCGAGTGGTGGCACCAATGAGGGTAAAGGGCGGAATATCCAGTTTGATGGAGCGGGCAGCTGGCCCTTCGCCTATCATGATGTCCAGCTGGTAATCTTCCATCGCGGGATAGAGAATCTCTTCCACCACCGGGCTTAAGCGGTGGATTTCATCGATGAACAATACATCACCGGCTTCCAGGTTGGTCAGCAGCGCCGCCAAGTCACCGGCTTTTTCCAGCACGGGGCCGGAGGTGGATTTGATGTTCACTTCCATCTCGTTGGCCACAATCATGGCCAGCGTGGTTTTTCCCAATCCGGGGGGGCCGTAAATCAGCATGTGATCCAGGGCCTCATTGCGGTTTTTGGCTGCCTGAATAAACACCTGCAACTGCGCCCGCGCTTCGTTTTGTCCGGTGTATTCTTCAAGCAGTTTGGGACGCATGGCCCGGTCTATCAACTCCTCCTGGGGAGTATGGGGATGGGGCTGGATCAGTCTGTCCGCTTCAATCATTACTGAGCCTCATGGGTTATAACATGGATTTTAGCGCTGCTTTGATCAGGGCTTCTGAGTCCATTCCCTCTTCAAAGGCGGAAGATACGGCCTTGCTGGCCTGTGCCGGTTTGTAACCCAATGTCAGCAATGCCGCAATGGCATCTTCTTCAGCGCTGTTGCTCACCGGCGCATAATTGGATTTCAATACAAATTCCCGCTCGTTGCCGCTGGCGGTTGCCATCAGGCTTTTCAGTTTGTCGCGCATCTCAACCAGCAGCCGCTCTGCGGTTTTTTTGCCCACGCCCGGCAATTTTACCAAGGTGGCAATATCATCGCGCTCCACACAGCTGACAAACTCATCGGCGGTCATGCCCGAAAGAATGGTTAATGCCAGTTTTGGCCCCACGCCGTTGGCGCGGATCAGTAAACGAAACAGGGAACGCTCCTGCTTGGTGATAAATCCGTATAACAGCTGCGCATCTTCTCGCACCACAAAGTGGGTGTAGAGTGTGGCAGGCTGGTTCAACTCTGGTAACTGGTAAAAACTTGTCAGTGGCATTTGCAGTTCATAGCCCACGCCATGCACATCCAACAATACATCAGGTGCCTGTTTTTCCAGTAAAATACCCTGTAACCGTCCAATCATTTATATCTTCCGTAAGTTCTGCTGCTGGCTTTGCCGCCCAGCGCTACCAAGCTCTGACAGGTATGATAATGACACAGTGCCACGCTGAGCGCATCTGCCGCATCCGCCTGGGGTTTGGCTGAGAGTTTCAGCAGGTGCTGGATCATGTGTTGCATCTGTGCCTTTTGTGCCCGGCCGTTGCCCACAATGGCGCTTTTAATCTGCGTTGCGGTATATTCCGACACCGGCAGGCCTGCCACGGTAGCTGCCACAATGGCCGCGCCGCGGGCTTGCCCAAGTTTCAGGGCGGAATCGGCATTTTTTGCCATGAACACCCGCTCAATTGCCAGCTGTTCAGGCTGGTATTGGCGGATGATTTCAGAAATGCCGTCAAAGATTTGCTTCAGGCGGGAAGGAAGATCTTCTGAAGAGGTGCGGATACAGCCACTTCCCAGATATAACTGGTGTCTTCCCTGACACTGGATAACACCGTAACCGGTAATCCGAGAGCCCGGGTCCACACCCAGAATAATGGCCATAGTCCGCCTTTTGTTAGCCTAGTTTTTCCATGATTTCATCAGAGATCTCACCATTGTGGTAAACCTCTTGCACGTCATCATGATCTTCCAGCATGTCAATCAGGCGCAGGAATTTGGCAGCGGTTTCTTCATCCATATCCGCCTTGGTTGACGGCACCATGGTCACTTCAGCGTTTACCGATTCAAAACCGGCGGCATCCAAAGCATCCTTGACCGCACCAAATGCGCTTGGTTCGGTGTATACATCAATGGAAGTGTCATCGTTGACCACCACGTCATCAGCACCGGCTTCCAGGGCCGCATCCATGATGGCGTCTTCATCCACCCCTTCGGCGTAGGAGATAACCCCTTGCTTGGTGAACAGGTACGCCACGGAGCCGTCGGTGCCCAGATTACCACCTGATTTGTTAAAGGCGTTACGCACACCAGTCACCGTGCGGTTGCGGTTATCGGTCATGCATTCCACCATCACGGCGGTGCCGCCTGGGCCGTAACCTTCGTAGACCACGGTTTCCAGATTTTCGCCATCCAGCTCACCGGCGCCACGCTTGATAGCACGATCCACCGTATCGCGGGTCATGTTATTGGATAATGCTTTATCCATTGCTGCACGCAAACGAGGGTTGGAATCGGGGTCAGGGCCACCTTCACGGGCACTGACGGTCAGTTCCCGGATGAATTTGGTGAAAAGTTTACCGCGCTTGGCATCCTGACGACCCTTGCGGTGCTTGATGTTGGCCCATTTACTATGACCTGCCATAAATCACTCCTCATGCTATCAGGCAAATTGACGCCTGATATAAACAGACCGAGGCGGTTTCAGCCCCGGTTTGACTGCGGGTTAAACACTATAATTATTCAGTTTTATCGCTCTTTTTTTCCACCACGTTAATCCCCAAATCCTGCAGTTGTTGCGGATTTGCCGGACTTGGTGCATTGGTCAGCGGACACGCTGCCGTGGTGGTTTTCGGAAACGCCATCACATCACGAATGGAGCTGGCGCCCGTCATCAGCATTACCATGCGGTCAAGACCAAAGGCCAAACCTGCATGTGGCGGAGTGCCATAACGCAATGCTTCCAGCAAGAAACCGAATTTTTCCTGGGCTTCCTGTTCTTCAATCCCCAGGATGTTGAATACGGCTGCCTGCATGTCCTGTTTGTGGATACGCACGGAACCGCCACCCAGTTCCACCCCGTTGAGCACCATGTCGTAGGCATCGGATACGGCAGCACCGGGATTGGCGGCCAGTTCTTCTGCGTTCACATCGCTGGGTGCGGTAAACGGATGATGCACGGCGTGCCAGCGGCCATCGGCTTTTTCAAACATCGGGAAGTCAACCACCCACAGTGGACGCCAGTCGCCCTGCAGCAGGTTGAAGTCCTGCCCCAGTTTCAAGCGCAAGGCGCCCATGGCTTCTGCCACCACGGTAGCGTTGTCGGCCCCGAACAGCAGGATATCGCCACTTTGGGCATTGGTGCGGGCCAGCAGTGCCTTGACCACATCTTCATTCAGGAATTTCAGGATTGGCGACTGAATGCCATCCATGCCGGCATCCAGATCATTGACCTTCATCCATGCCAGCCCTTTGGCACCAAAGACACTGATGTATTTACCGTAATCATCAATCTGCTTGCGGGACAGCGCTGCACCACCGGGAACCCGAATGGTCACAACCCGACCTTCTGCATCGTTGGCAGGGCCTTTGAACACCACAAAGTCAACGTCTTTTACCAGATCCGCAATGTCTTGCAATTCCAGCGGGTTACGCAGGTCTGGCTTGTCAGAGCCAAAACGGCGCATGGCTTCTTGCCAGGTCATGACCGGGAATGCGCCCAAATCCACATTCAGCAATTCCTGGAACAGACCGCGTACCATGTCTTCAGTAATGGCGCGCACCTGTGCGGAATTCAAAAAAGAGGTTTCGATATCAATCTGGGTGAATTCAGGCTGGCGATCCGCCCGCAGGTCTTCATCGCGGAAACATTTCACAATCTGGTAGTAGCGATCAAAACCGGACATCATCAGCAGCTGCTTGAACAGCTGTGGTGACTGGGGCAATGCAAAAAACTCCCCTTTATAGGTACGGCTGGGCACCAGATAGTCACGGGCACCTTCCGGGGTGGCTTTGGTCAGGATGGGGGTTTCAATATCCAGAAAACCATGGGTGTCCATGTAACGGCGCACCGCGCTGGTTACTTTGGCACGGAACATCAGCCGCTGGGTCATTTCCGGGCGACGCAAGTCCAGGTAACGGTACTTCAGGCGCTGCTCTTCACTGTTGTTCTGGTAGTTGTCCATGCTCAGCGGCAAAGGGTCTGCAGCATTGATGATGGTAAGCTCACTGCCCAGCACTTCAATTTCGCCGGTGCGCATGTGGCTGTTCACCTGGCTGTCAGGGCGGGCGCGCACGGTGCCTTTTACCTGAACACAAAATTCGGCGCGCAGACTACTGGCAACTTTGAAAACCTCTGGCATGTCGGGGTCGTATACCACCTGGATCACCCCTTCACGGTCGCGGAGATCCAAAAAAATCACGCCGCCGAGATCTCGGCTGCGATTAACCCAACCCGCGAGGGTTACTTCTTGTCCAACGTGGGACTTGTTCACGTCCCCACAATAATGGCTGCGCATCTTTTTATCCTTTGTTGCTGCCGGATGGCGCCGGAATGAATTACACAATAGGGACGGCATTATATGAAAAAAACCATCATTTACCAAAGCCCTTCTGTTTCAGACGGTGAAGTATCAAACACTTTCACGGCTTTGGCTATAGCCGCCGCAGGAGCGATTTATTAACCGTTTAAAAATCCAGCGCCCAACAACTTTTTTGCCATTGACCACAAATGGAGCGAGTTTTGCCGGGGATTGCACCGGCAAACTTGCTGCCACATGGCCGCTTTCGGTAAAATGCGCCGGTTTCCCCTATCAGACAAATTCATGAACAGTTCTCAAGACACGATATATGCAACCCCTCATGATCAGGTTGCGGATTTTGCTTTTGATGACCGGGTAGCCGGTGTCTTTAGCGACATGATCAAACGTTCTGTCCCCGGTTACGGGCAGATCATCTCGATTATTGGTGACTATGCCAAACGCCTGGTGACGCCAGACTCCCAGGTGTACGACCTGGGATGCTCCTTGGGGGCCGCCACCTTGAGCATTCGTCGGCACATTGAAGATCGCCGCTGCACCATCATTGCCGTGGATAACTCGGCGGCCATGATAGAGCGCTGTCGTGAAAATCTGGCGGCGTATGTCAGTACGGTGCCGGTCACGCTGACCTGCGCCGACATCCGTGAGGTCAAGATTGAGAATGCCTCATTGGTGGTGCTGAATTTCACCCTGCAATTCCTGCCCCCTGAAGAGCGTGACATCCTGCTGCGCCGCATTTATCAGGGATTAAATCCGGGAGGCGCCCTGATCCTGTCTGAAAAACTGCGCTTTGCCGATGGCACCATCCAGCAGTTACTGGATGCCCAGCATTTGGATTTCAAACGGGCCAACGGTTACAGCGAGCTGGAAATCAGCCAAAAACGCAGTGCGCTGGAAAACGTAATGAAAACCGACACCCTTGAGCAGCATTACCAGCGTTTTGCCCGCGCCGGTTTCACCCATGCCAATGTGTGGTTTCAATGTTTTAACTTTGCCTCAATGGTGGCTGTAAAGTGATAAATTTTAGCCGTTTTTATCAAGATATCGCAGACTCCCAACTCAGCGCCCTGCTGGAAAGCCTACCGGCAAAACTGGGCAACTGGCAGCGGGAGAATAATCATGGTGCCCTGCCCAAATGGGAAAAAGTGCTGGCCAAACTCAATTATCCAGCGCCGGACATCCTGGATTTCAGTCACGGCGTTCATGTGGGTTCCGGGCAGCAATTGGCAGCCGGCCCCCGGGAAAAACTGGAAAACCTGCTGCAGCTGCTGCATCCTTGGCGCAAGGGGCCTTATGACATTCATGGCATTCATATTGACACCGAGTGGCGCTCAGACTGGAAATGGCAACGGGTGGCGCCCCACCTTAGCCCACTGGATAACCGCACCGTGCTGGATGTGGGCTGTGGCAGCGGTTATCACATGTGGCGCATGCATGGCGCTGGGGCCAAAATGGTGGTAGGCATCGATCCGTCCTCCCTGTTTTTATGCCAGTTCGAAGCGGTGAAAAAAATTGCCGGCGGCAACTTTCCGGTGCACCTGTTGCCTTTGGGCATTGAGGAGATGCCGGCCTGTGAAGCATTTGACACGGTTTTTTCCATGGGGGTACTGTACCACCGTAAATCACCCATAGAGCATTTGCTGCAACTGCGGGATCAATTGCGTGACGGCGGCGAGCTGGTACTGGAAACCCTGGTGATTGACGGCGATGAACAGGCGGTATTGGTGCCACAAGATCGCTACGGGAAAATGAACAACGTGTGGTTCATCCCCTCGGTAGCGGCCTTGATGCTATGGCTTAAACGGTGTGATTTTCGGGACATCCGCTGTGTGAATCTGGATGTCACCTCAATTGATGAGCAACGTGCCACCCCCTGGATGCGCAATGAATCCCTGGTGGATTATCTACAACCTGACAACATGCAACTGACGGTAGAGGGATACCCGGCGCCCAAAAGGGCCACCATAATTGCCACCAAGTAAGCCTTAACGGGTTTTGGGTGCCATGCCGCCTCATTCGGGGATGAATGGCTGTAGGCTGCTCACAAAAAGGATATTTTGCCTATGTTGAAACGCCGCTGGCTAGTGGCACTGTCGCTCGCCGCTGCCGGATTACTGCCCATGCCGCTTATGGCACTTCAGGCAGTGCCGTTGCTGGTGGAGCAGTGCTTGCAGTACAGCACGGATTTTCAACCGGATTTCAGTTCGATCACGGCACTTGAGCGGCAAACTCTCGGCCTGCAGAATCTTGCGGATCAAATCCACTATTATCGCGGTTTTGCCCTCTCGCGGGATGAAAGGGAAGATCTGCTGGAATGCCAGCTCACCCTGGCCGATGCCATGTTCAAGGTATTGTCCAGCCCGGCGTTGCCCCCCTTACTCACCACCATTGAACATGGGGATGTGCCCGGCGCGCAATCATTGGCGCAACGGTATCAATATCTGCGACAACATCAGTTGTCACAAACACAAAAAGCCCGCTTAAGCACCACTCAGGCCAGCATTCGACAGCACCTTAAAAGTAACCGTTTTCATTTGAGCCTGGGGCGCTGCAGCTTGCCCGCCGACGCCACGGTGGTGTTAGGTGCCAAGTCATCAACTGCCAATGGTGACACAAGCGCCACGCCAGCTGCTGACAGCACGCTGGCTCAAAGCATCGCGGGCTATTTGCTGCAACAACCGGATGCCGAATGCCGCCGACAGGTGTGGCAACAGTACCAAGCCAGGGCCAAGCGCCACAATCAGCCACTGCTCAAAAGCTTGCTGCAACTGCGGCAACGGCAGGCACAAGCGGCAGGCTACGATAACTATGCAGAGTATCGCCTGCAGCAGCAGTTAATGGGTTCAACCAAAAACCTTTCAAATTTTTTAACAGCAATGACCCATCAACTTCCCTTTCCGCCATGGGATCTGGGAAGAGCCTTAACATCCAGCAAATCAACGCCTGTTCCACCAATGAGCCAGCACCGCTTCATACAACAAATACTCACACGATTAACCACGTTGGGTATAAGCCATGAATTTATTGATAAGCAACAACTGCGCCTTTGGCATCATCAGCGGTTGTTAGGGGAGATATGGCTCACCAATGACACGCAGAATCAGGCCCGGCTCATCAGGCACAGCGTGGTGGGACAACAATTTGGCCAGAGCCAGTTGGGATTAAAACCCCAGCTTACATCCCTGCGGGATTATCAAAGTGCCATCCGTGCCGTTAGCCGTAGTCTCAGCCAACTGGCTGCGGGCGGGCGTTACTACCTGAATAACGCACTGCCCCTGCCCCAGGATGCGGGAAATATCGGCACACTCTGGCTGCAACAGTGGTTAAGCCACGGATTTACCCCGTCATTATTGCCCGCACCCCATAGTCGGGAGCAACTGATTGAGGATTATCAGCAAAATCTGGCACTGTTTCACGCCAGCGTGACATTGCAGCTTTATCAGCAGCCTCATCACCTGCCAACAGCCACCACTTATAGCGCGTTATTCCCCGGCCAATGGCCCCAGACTGATGACTATGCCTATTCATTTAGCGGCATTGCTGATCCCGGCCCACTGCTCTATGGCGACATTTGGCAACCCCTTGTTGCCGATGCCATTTACCAGCACACAGCGACATGCTCCCCAACAACACTTTTTGAGCAACTGCTTATCAACGAAGATGGCCATGGGATAACCCGGTTATTGCAGCGGATATGGGGCGGGCAGCCAGTACGCCAGATCATTGCCCGCATCCATGAAGGCCGATATAGGGCCCCCGCCGCCAGCCAATGCCCGTTATCCACGCCGAGCCCGCATTAGCCCCAGTGCCGTAACAATCATCAACCCGGCGCCGGCAAAGAATAGTGTTTGAATCTTGCCAAAGAAATTTGCATGATTGCCCTTAACATTCGCCACCGTGAACCATGATGCACAGACCCAAATCCACACTGGAACAATGGCGTATCCTACAAGCCGTGGTTGACTTTGGCGGCTATGCCCAAGCTGCCGAGAAACTCAATAAAAGCCAGTCATCGCTGAATCATGCCGTAGCCAAATTGCAGGCACAGCTGGGAATACAGCTTTTGGAAGTCAAGGGGCGCAAAGCCTACCTCACCCCACAAGGGGAAGTGTTGCTGCGCCGCTCCCGCCATGTGACTCAATCCGTTCATGAACTGGAGCAGTTGGCCAATAATCTGGAACAGGGCTGGGAACCCACACTAACCATTGCCAGGGAGTTGGTTTACCCCATGGCAACCCTCACCGATGCACTGGTCGCCTTTTTGCCTGATAGCCGCGGAACGCGAATTACCATTGTGGATACGGTAATGCACGGCACCAGTGAACTTATCCAGAATCACCAGGTGGATATGGCAATTTGCGCCACACCACCCACAGGTTATATTGCCCAGCCCCTGTGCAATCTCGACTTTTACCTGGTGTGCCATCCCGGCCATGCCCTTGCCCAAATCCCGGACGCCTTAGATGATCAGTTGCTGGCTCGTTACCTGCAAATCGTGATTAAAGATACCGGTGTCAATGTCACCCAGGAAAGCGGCTGGCTCAAGGCTGAGCAGCGTTGGACGGTGAGTAATTTTCACGAAGCCAAGGTGATCCTCAGCAAGGGCATCGGCTTTTGTTGGGTGCCGTCCCACATGGTGCAGCAGGAGCTGCAACGGGGCGAGTTGGTGCGCCTGACACTGACAGGCTCCCGTTGCCGCCGCATTGGGCTTACGTTGGTCGTTCCCCAACGGGATACACAAGGGCCGGCCTGTAAATTGCTGGAATCACTACTGCTGGCTCAGCATGCCGTGACGGGAGATAACGGCCATTAAGGGCGTAAATGGATGCAAGATTGCCAAACCCGCTATGGTGATGTATCGCGGGGTTTGCACGACGATAAGGCATCCACCTGCCCGCCTGCTATACCTCGATGTCAATAATGCTGCCGAGCGTCTCAAAAGTTTGCTGCACCACCTTGGCCGCCGCTTCACCCTGCTGCCCGGCGGCCATAACATCCACCATGGCTTCTGAAGCGGAACCCTCCTTTGGGGTGTTGGCAACGGGCAATGTTGACTGTGCCACATCAACGGTGGCCTGAGTCAGACCGGTTTGGGCCGCATATAACCCTTGGGTAGCGAGCGAAAGTGCGCTGGATATGGTCATAATGTTTCCGCCTGTCATTAAAGGGTAAGCACCCTGTGATTATGGTACTGACAGAGCGGAAATGTACAGTAAAAAACCCGCCACATCCCCGGCTATCCGTTTTACCAAGGGGCTCAACCACACATATTGGCAGAAAATTTTAAGCTAACATGTGTACACTTATTTATGGCAATTCTAAGTTGCTGTTGATACACTCGGTTTTCAGCTTCCGGTCAATCGGTCGTCATTATTGATTATGCTTTTAAAAACTGCCAAACCCCATATAGATAGCGGATACTCCCATAATGAAGAGCTGGCCAACAGCATCAGCCATGGGCTTGGGATTGTCCTTGGCGTTATTGCACTGGCAATGATGTTAAGCAAAGGCTGGCATACGCTTTCTGATATTCAGTTAACAGGCGTAATTGTTTATGGCGCGAGCTTCATTCTGCTGTTTCTCTGCTCCACCCTGTATCACAGCATTAGTGCCGCCCATTGGAAGCATCGTTTGAAAGTGCTGGATCACTGCGCCATTTACCTGTTGATTGCCGGAACTTACACCCCCATGATGCTGATTTCCATGCAGGGGACCGGTACCCAATGGGTGTTAATCGCCATCTGGTCTCTGGCAGCAGGCGGGGTGCTGTTCAAAAGCTTCTTCGTGCACCGCTTCAAGGCGTTGAGCCTGACGTTATACCTGTTGATGGGCTGGTTATGCGTGGCCATTTTGCCGCAACTTATCACCCAGATGTCTGACAGCGGCTTTTGGTTGCTGGTGGCCGGCGGTTTGAGTTACAGCCTAGGGGTGCCTTTTTACGCCATTAAGGCCATTCCGTTCAACCATGCCATTTGGCACCTTTTTGTGCTGGGTGGCGCCGTGTGCCATTTCCTGTGCATTTACCTCAGCGTTATTCCCCGCTGATCGCCGCCATCCGCCGTGATGGACAAGCATAAAAGGCTTTTGTAATCCCACTGATTTTTCTACAATCCGTTAAAATCACAACGGATAAACAGTCCATGCCAGATACAACCGGATCACCGCCGTTGTCTCCCAAAATGCGGATATGGCAAGTGGTGGCACTGATCCCCCACGGAAAAGTTTGCAGTTACGGCCAGATAGCTGACTATGCGGGCTTGCCCCGATACGCCCGTTATGTCTCCACGGCATTGAAACAAGCCCCGCAATCCCTGCAATTGCCCTGGCACCGGGTGATTAATGCCCAAGGGAAAATTGCCTTTCCTCCCCATTCTGCGGCATTTCGTGAGCAGTGCTCACGCCTTCGCAACGAAGGCATTACGGTGAACCAAGGGCGAATAGCCTTGTCTGAATGTCAGTGGCATCCTGATCTGGCCACGTTAGTATTGTCGCTACCGTTTTAGCGGGATTGCGCAAGGAGAGATGCTTTGAAACACCACTTTTTACTGCCCCTGCTTTGTTTATTGCCGTTGGCCCTACAGGCCGCTCCCAACCCGTTAACCCCCCAGGTGGTGGAATATCAGGTGAAATATGGCAGCTTCAGCCTTGGCGAGGCGCGCTTTACGCTGGAAACACCAAAAGATCACACTTACCGCTATGACATGGACAGTGATTTAAGCCTGCTCATGCTCTCTGACAAACGCAAAATCACCAGTGTGTTTACCGACGTGGACGGACAGTTGCAACCGTTGCGGTTTATTCACGAGCGCACCGGCACTGGCAAGGATTTCAATGAGCAAATTGCCTTTGCCCGGGATCAAGGCAAGGTGTTCAGCGTGTATAAAGGTGAAAAAACCAAGCTGGATTATGATGATGCCCTCTACGACACCATGATGGTGCAGCTGCAATTCAGGCTTGATTTACTGCGCGGCAAGCAGGAGTACCATTACAAGATGGTCAAGGATAATGAGATAGACGATTACCGTTTCCGCAATCTGGGTACCGACACCGTTACCGTTCCGGCGGGCACTTATCAGGCAGTGCGGCTGGAAGTGGCCCGTGAAAGCACCAAGCGCCACACCGAGGTGTGGATGGCACCGGAACTTGGTTATCTGCCGGTGCGTTTCATTCACAAAGAGAAAGGCAGCACCATGGAGCTAGTTTTGCGCCAGGCCCGCTTCAGCAGTGATGCCCCCGCAAAGCAACTCGCCCAGACGGAATAATTTCCACTCCCCCGGCTGCAATACTTGCCAGTGTTCATTGCCCGTGAGCGGCCGGGTGGCCACTATGGTTACCACATCATCGGGAGTGGTTTCCTGATGAAAATCAATCACCACATCCGTATCAATCAGCTGCGCCGTTCCAAACGGTGCCCTACGGGTGATGTAGCACAGGTTGTTGCTGCAAAAATTCATCAGGTAACGGCCGTCACTGAGGATCATGTTAAATACCCCCAAGCGACGGATTTTGGCTGCTAGCAGCGCAATATGTTCAAACACGGGGATCATGTCCTTTGGTGCCTGCTCCCCAAATTTATTGACCAGGGATTCCAGCAACCAGCAAAAAGCCTGCTCGCTGTCGGTTTCACCCACGCGTTGATAGCGCTTGGTGTGTAACGGCTGTTGATAGTTGCTCAGCTGCCCGTTATGGGCATAACTCCAGTAACGCCCCCATAATTCCCGGGTAAAGGGATGGGTGTTTTCCAACCGCACGGCCCCCCGGTTTGCCTGACGGATATGGCTTATCACCACTTCACTCTTGATGGGATAGGATTTGATCAGCCGCGCCACCTGTGAGCTGCAACTGGGGGCCGCATCCTTGAATGTACGGTTACCTTTCCCTTCATAAAAGGTGATGCCCCAACCATCCACATGGGGGCCGGTAACACCGCCCCGCTCGGCTAACCCGGTAAAACTGAAGACAATATCCGTGGGTACATTGGCACTCATTGCCAGCAATTCGCACATAGCATGCTCGTTTGTCACTTACTTTTTTGCATTGTATCTGTCTGTTGGCAGCGTGTGAAATGGCGCAGGCAGAAAATATTCAAACAATTGTTTGAAAAATGCTTGAGTTCGATCACGAACCCGTTTACTTTTAATGCAACACAGGTCTGACCACGTCATGATTCTGTGACATGGATCGGCTCATTGACCGAACCCCCCCTCAAGATTCGATAAAAAGGAGAATCACAGTGACTACCCTATTTTGGATCATCGCATTATTGTTGATTTTGGGGGCAGCCGCCTACCTAAGGGTTTCGTTGGTGACTGCCACACTGGTTACCGCCGCCACACTCATCATTGGTAATCTGATTGGGGTGGTAGGGGTATGGGCTTGGGTCGTGTTTTTCATTATCGCACTGCCACTTAACATGACGCCCTTTCGGCAAAACTTCATCACCCGGCCGTTGTTGAAACTGTACCGGGGCATCATGCCGGAGATGTCCAGTACCGAAAAAGATGCCATTGAAGCCGGCACCACCTGGTGGGAAGCCGATTTGTTTGCCGGCAGTCCCAACTGGCACAAACTGCACAATTACCCCAAAGCGCGTCTGAGTGCCGAAGAACAGGCATTTCTGGATGGGCCGGTTGAAGAAGTCTGCGCCATGGTGAACCAGCATCAAATCTCCCATGAACGGGCCGATTTGCCGCCTGAAATCTGGAACTACCTAAAAGACAAAGGCTTTTTTGCCATGATCATCAAAAAGAAATTTGGTGGCATGGAGTTTTCGGCGTATGCCCAATCCCGGGTATTGCAAAAACTGGCGGGAATAAGCAGTGAACTGGCGTCCACCGTTGGCGTGCCCAACTCTCTTGGCCCCGGCGAATTGCTGCAGCATTACGGTACCGAAGAGCAACAAGATTACTATCTGCCACGGCTGGCCTGTGGTGAAGAGATCCCCTGTTTTGCCTTGACCAGCCCGGAAGCCGGCTCGGATGCTGGATCCATTCCCGATTACGGGATTGTCTGTAAAGGCCACTGGGAAGGGGAAACCGTACTGGGGATGAAACTCACCTGGAACAAGCGCTACATCACCCTGGCACCGGTGGCGACAGTATTGGGACTGGCGTTTAAACTGCGGGATCCTGAGCATTTACTGGGTGAACAAGAAGAGATCGGCATCACCTGTGCACTGATCCCCACCGACGTGCCCGGTGTGGAAACCGGACGGCGCCATTTCCCGTTAAACTGCATGTTCCAAAATGGTCCAACCCGCGGCAAAGATGTCTTTGTACCGTTAAGCTTCATCATTGGCGGCCCAGACATGGCAGGACAAGGCTGGCGCATGCTGGTGGAATGCCTGTCAGTGGGGCGCGGCATCACCCTGCCCTCCAACTCTGCCGGCGGGGTTAAAACCCTGGCAATGGCCACTGGTGCCTACGCCCGCATTCGGCGGCAATTCAAGTTGCCCATCGGCAAACTGGAAGGCATTGAAGAACCCATGGCCCGCATTGGCGGTAACGCCTACCTGATGGATGCCGTCACCGCATTGACCACCACCGGGATTGATTTGGGCGAAAAACCGTCGGTGATCTCCGCCATCGTGAAATATCATCTGACCGATCGCATGCAAAAATGCCTGATAGACAGCATGGACATTCATGGCGGCAAGGGCATTTGCCTTGGGCCCAACAACTATCTTGGGCGGGCCTATCAAGCTGCCCCCATTGCCATCACCGTGGAAGGCGCCAACATCCTTACCCGCTCCATGATCATCTACGGGCAAGGCGCCATTCGCTGCCATCCGTATATTCTGGCTGAAATGGAAGCCGCTTTTGATGAAAACCATCACCGTGGATTGCGCCAGTTTGATGCGGCACTGTTCGGGCACATCGGCTTTAGCTTGAGCAACTTCGTACGCAGCCTGTGGCTGGGCTTAACCAGCAGCCGTTTTTCCAATGCACCTTATGGCGACAGTACCAAGCGTTACTACCAGCAAATGAACCGCTTCAGCGCCAACCTGGCATTATTGTCAGACTTGGCCATGGCAACCCTTGGGGGAGGCTTAAAACGCAAAGAGCGCATTTCTGCCCGCTTGGGGGATATGCTGAGCCAGTTGTACCTGGCATCCGCCACACTGAAACGCTATCAGGATGACGGACGCTTGACCGAAGATTTGCCCCTGGTGCAATGGGCTGTGGAAGATGCGTTATACAAACTGCAAAGCTCGCTGGATGAACTGCTGGACAACTTTCCCGCAGGGCTGGGCGGCGTATTGCGGGTTATTCTGTTCCCCTTTGGCAGACCACTGAAACGCCCCAGCGACAAACTGGATCACAAAATTGCGCGAATACTGCAAACCCCTTGTGCCAGCCGTGAACGTTTGGGCAAAGGCCAGTTCCTGCGCGCCAGTGTAAACAACCCTGTCGGCATTCAGGAGCAAACCTTACGCGACATCATCAGTGCCGAACCCCTTTACGATAAAGTATGCAAAGCCGCTGGCAAGCGCTTCCCCTTCATGTATCTGGATAAACTGGCCGCAGAAGGCAAAGCCCTTGGCGTATTGTCTGATGATGAAGTGGCCTTACTGGAAAAAGCCGAGCAAGGGCGTCTCAAATCCATCAATGTAGATGATTTTGCACCACAGGAACTCGTCGCTCAAACCATCAATACTGATGACAAAAGTGAACAGGCGGCCTGAAATCCGCCAATAACGTAAAACGTCCATACATGCACCTGCCTATCTTAAGCAGGTGCATTTTTTATGGCTGTCTTCTGTTGTAGTACGTCGTGAACGTTTCTAGTGGGCGTGTTATGAATGAAGATCCAGGTAAGTTTGCGCTTGCGCTTTACCCATGTATTTCCCTAAAGTTCGAACGGGGACAGTGGTCAGGTCAACCACGATTAAGCCATCCAACGCAAAATTAAATGCTGGATCGATGTTGAAGCAAACAAGTTTGCCATTCATTGCCAAATAATGCTTTAACAGCACAGGTAAGCCCATCCCCCGCTCTAGACGGCCAAGCACCTTCGACAACAATGGTAAACGGGATAACGAACTCAACATATCTGGCTGCCAGAATTCTCGACCACTTTTTTCTAACGGGGTTGTCGGTGCCACCAGTTTCGCCTTTTCATCGTCGTAATAATGCACGGACATCACTGAAGCAATCAATTGTCTTGCAACCGGGCTGTAATCATTACTGATACTTACAGGGCCAAAAAGATGGGTATATTGGGGATTGCGCTGTACAAAACCTGCAATTCCTTTCCACAATAGCAGCAATGAGTGCATATTACGCTGGTACTGTTTTGCCACTACTGAGCGCCCCAATTCAATCGAGTGGCCCAAGCTTTCAAGAAAAGCGTTGTCGTATTGAAATAGGCCTCTTGAGTAAAGTGCATTAATTCCACCTCTTGCCAGCAACTCATCCGTCAATCCCAAACGATAGGCACCCACTAAATCACGGTTGGCTTTATTCCATACAAATAGTTGATAATAATAAGGATCGAACTGGTCAATATCACAACAATTCCCACTTCCTTCACCAACGTCTCTGAAACTCTCTTCCCGCACACGACCAATCTCTTGCATCATTCTTGGCATTTCGGGTGTCGGGACGCAATAAACCTCAAAGTCGCCTTGGGCGAACAGTTTGTAAGAGCCCAGCGTTGCAAGCTCGCGCTCCAATATCGCCACAGGTAACGGCGCGATAATGGACTTGGCATTCTCACTGTGTGGCGTTAGGCATTGCCCGTCACTCATACTGCCCATCAAATACGTGTTTAAGCGAAAATATTGGGTAATATCCTCCTCATTATCAAAATCTTTGATTTCACTGTAAGGAATGGGTTGACCTATTGAGACCGAAATAGTCTCACCAGACTTATTAAGCAACTCCCGGCCCAGCAAGGCTGTTCTAAACAATGGATGAATACGCCCTACCTGATAGAACAATTTACTATTCATACCGTTAATAAATACCGGTACAGTGGTCGCATTAGCATTTTGAACAAATTTGGCTACCGATTTACTCCAGGTTTTATCTGTAACTTTTTTCTCACGAGCCTGCCATGAAGATACCTCACCAGCAGGGAATATAATCAGAATACCCCCTTCCTTTAAATGAAGATTGGCCTCTTTGATAGCACATCGATTGGTTGTACTGGCTTTTTCACCACCAAACACATTAACACCAATGAATAATTCATCCAGTTCAGTGATGCGTTTTAGTAATTCATTTGCAAGTACTTTTACATCTTTGCGTACTCTCGACACCAAAGCAGCCAGAATAATTCCTTCTATACCTCCAAATGGGTGATTGGCCACAATCAGAACCGAACCCTGACTTGGAATATTATTGAGGTTGCCATGAGCAATCCTGTACTGGGTCCCTAGCAGAGCTAGCGCTTCATCTATAAACTTAAAACAATCGTTAGACAAGACAGCTTGTTTATAGAGCGAGTCTAACGTAGCGAGCCCCGTGCCCCACTCTAGAATAGATTCACCAATACCAAATGGCGTTTTACGTGGTAATCGAAAAGGACTTTCAACCATATATCAAGCTCTTTTTGTTAACAGGTTATTGGTGAATGTTCCTGGCGTTCTAATATCACGAATGGACAGAAATAGACCACAGCTCCAAACAATACATGCCATGCCAAAAAGCAAGCCACCATCATTACCAATCACTTCACCAGCCATGTTGAACTCAGGCATTAGAATCCCTAGAGGGGTAAATAAATGAAAGGTAATCGCGCCAGTCATAATACCCACACTCAATACAGCACCAAGCCCGTGTAGACGGGAAAAAAGTAAAATGGAAGCGGTCAATTCTGCCAGTCCAATTAAATAGCTGCCATAGGTACTAAACCACTCCAAGCCTGACCATGTACCCAGAGTGCTAAAAATATATTCTGTTTCATAAGAGCCAGAAAACTTGAAAAAAAGTGATTGAATAAAAACAAATGCAATAAATGCCGATGGAATATGTTTTAGTGGTGTAAATTTCATGGCGTAGCTCCTTATTGCTGTTGAATGAGTGTCATCCAATTTTTGTCTGCTGTTAAAATATGCCTTTCCCTATCTTGATCCCACTTGGCTTTTATCTCTGCGTCATAGTTGAGATAAAGCTTACCATCAACAATAGCCCACTGCTTTGGGTCTCCTGATACAAGATCATTTTTAGCTGAAATGGCCCATGCACAATGGCCACCATATTGGGGAGCGAAGGCATCAGGTGCAGATTTGAATTTATTCAAGTTTTCTTCTGAAGAAAAATACCAATCTGCCCCTTTGTACTTAACATGCCATTTATTGTTTCCCTTCACAGCTTTTCCCTTGGTAAAATATGATACCGTATCATAGCCACTAACTGCTTTATTACTAAAAATGCCAGTATAAATTTCATTTGCAGCAGCAACAGAAGAAAAACCGAATAACATGATCAGCAGTATAATTAACCGTTTCATTGATGAACTCCTTGTTAAATAACGTTGCTATGTTCCACCACAAGTCCAAGATAATATGCACACGCTTATTGAGCCCTTTGATAGGTCACTGTTGTTGGCGCGACCCCGAAGTCACGACATGCATCCACACCACGCAAAGATGCAACCACCTTGGCCATCGCAAAATGATGAGTGGCATGCAAAGCGGCAAAGGTGAGCTCTCGACTAAGTGTGGAAGTTACTTCGGTGACATGCGTTTGTGATAACATCACTTCCGTTTCAACACTCACGGTTTGGTTTAGTTCGTTTGAAGGTAAATCAAATAACCATTCAACCAGTTCCCTAATTTCTTGCTTGGCAAGTTCTAAACTGCGCTCTACAGCATGCCCACGACGACGAACGTTATAATCGATTTTCAGCGGGTCGTGCTTGATAGCGTAGAATAAATCAAGCCAATGACGAAAATGCTCACCGATAGAGCTATCCACATGAGGCTGGGCAATCAGTACATAATCATCTTGGCTTAGTATTTTTAAAAATTCATATCCCTGATTCAGCACTTCAATGCATCCCACAATAGTTTCTGAAAGTGGTGCATGAGTACTTATGAATAAACCTGCCGTCATATCTTTCATCATTTATGTCCCTAAACAAATTGATTTAGTCCGTCATGGGATAAAATTTTACTAAACGTTTTTCTTCTCGCCAGGCTTGCAACAATGCACCAAAAGTAGGTGTTTTATGACCTTGCTTTTTTTGTTTAGCACCAATCTGGTAAAGAATGCGATATTGTTTTAGTAATGTTTTAAAAATATCGCGTATAGACGTATCGCTATCCCAAATATGGCCTGCCTCACTACTGGCACCGTTGATTTCCAATATATTGAAAAACTCACCTTTCATTAATGTTTGAATATCCTGAAATTTGATATCAATACGACCATAGTTGAAACCTTCAAAATCTTCTAAAATTTTATCTAATTTTTTCTCTAGTGCTTGCGTAACAAATTGGTTTCCATTCCTAAAAATTGCACCACGGGAGTGACTACCTGCGAATGCCAATTGAAACTCGTGCTTGTCTGGTACAACATAATCTAAACAATTACTATGACGAGGCAAGTAAAGATGTTTTAGCTTATTGGCTCTAGGACTTTTTTCAATCAACTCTTTAACAGTAGAGCGGCCATCACCAATGACCACCGGAGAATACTTTAAGGTGATTGAGAAAATTTTACCATGAGGCTCATCTGGCTGCCTGATATAAAAAATACCTGCTTCCGCATTATATACTGACTTTTTTTGAAGCAAGAAACGCCCTGAAACCGGAAATATTTCAATATAATTTTTTAATTGTTCATCTGAATTAATCAATTTTACGCCAGCGCCACGACATCCTAAATCAGGTTTAGCAACTAATGGATAGCACAGTCCTGATGTGACAAGTTGTTTTTTGACATTGCTTAATAGATCACCACTATCACATTGAACCTTTCTCACCGTAACAAAAGGGAGAATACATTCTTGGATTCGTTTCCCAACGATGGTGAAGATATCGTTTTTTGACTCTCCCACCATTCCGCTTAACTTGATGGCCGGATTCGTAATCAATGGTAATGCCCAATCCCGATAAAAGGCACTCAGCGCTATGCTTTGCAATACCACAGGCGTATAAAAAAACCAAGTAGGCCAGAATTCAAAAGGGGAAATCACTCTTTTAGGTTCATGGAGAATGGGCATTCCCGCATTCACTTTTCCCAAAGGGATCATTGCAACATTAACGTCTGGGATCATACTTCTCTCTTAGAAAAATTTGAGTGATAAACCTGTTGAGTAATAACATTAAACATAGACCTAATGGAATAAGTAGCCAACCATGATAGTTCTGAAACCATTGAGTATTTCCAAGCAGGATTAAGGAGCCAAAGACCAGTGTAGTCCATAGCGCCGTAGCAGCCAACACAGCAACAAAAAACTTAAATTTGGGCACATCCAAAAAACCACTCAATGTAAAACCAACGAGTCGCAACCCTGGAATAAAACGTATAATAAACAAGCTTATAAATGCTTTCTGGTGTAGTTTCCGTTGTATTCGTCTTGCTCGTAAATAACGAAATAATGGATATCGAAGAAATCGTACCTTTTTAGCCACTTTACCTATTAAATAAAGTCCGATGTCTCCTGTCGCGATGCCAATGAAAATCGCCAATAGTGCAACTAAAGTAGGGATTGATTGTTTCACCGATAATGTGGCAGCAACCACAATTGCCAAATCTTCCAATACATACGAAAGCAAGATAATTCCAAGGAATAATGCAATGATAGACATGTTGTCTTCAAGTAACCAACGCTCTAGGATTGTTGCTATATGGGACATAAACCATACCAAATTAAATTTAGGCTCAAAGATAAAAATAAAAAACACGGTCAAATAGCTGAATAAAATTCATTATTCTCAAAACTTTAAAAAGATTCGCTAAAAAATGACGGACAACATTTTGATAGGACGAGCTCAATCCATACAGTTATAGTTATAGCGGTAGATTGAACATTTTTCCTCAATATGAAAAATGAGAAAAAAATGACACGAATGGACTTAGTCTCCCATATCAATATAGTTCAAAAGTGGCAGATGATTTGATCGATTCCCATGCAACCATGTCGAAACTGGTAATGCCTGAAGAATTGTCCAGTACGCTATAGGAAGAAGTAGATGCAGAATGCTTCACGTCGATTAGCTGATGATGCACCTAAAGGATTTGGTGAGGAGATAGATGAACGATGAACATAGCTGGGGGTAAAACTCCCCCACGTATTTCCAAAAAGCAAAACGGGGCTCAGTAAATTACTGAGCCCCGTTTCTAAATATGGCGGAGGAGCAGGGATTTGAACCCTGGATGGGCTATAAACCCATGCCGGTTTTCAAGACCGGTGCATTCAACCACTCTGCCACCCCTCCGGAATGGCAGGCATATTAGCGTTAACCCGGAACCATGTAAATAGCTTTTCTGTCATTTATGGCCTGTTTGATTAATCGCTGTGCAAACTGCCCGAACCCCATAAATACTGCGGGAAATAACATCATAAAGCTGTACCCCTTTGTCAGAATAATTTACCTTAAACAGCTATCAAACAGACGCAAAGGAAAGGTCTAAACATGCTCTCGGAACCATCGCTGGAACTGATCAATCTGGTAGCGCAATTAGGCAGTTTCACCGCGGCGGCAAACCACCTGAACAAGGTGCCCTCCGCCGTGAGTTATGCTGTCAAACAAATTGAAGATGAAATCAATGTCGTGCTGTTTGAACGCCATCACCGTAGCGTGTCTCTCACCCCGGCAGGGCAACATTTTGTCAAGGAAGCCCGGCTATTACTCAATGCCATGGCGGAACTGAAACAAAGCACGGTGAATGTGGCCCAAGGCTGGCAACCCAAGCTGTCTCTGGCGCTAGACAGCATTGTGCGCGCCGATCGCCTTGCTTACCTTATTCGCGATTTTTATCAGCAGTTTTCAGATACGGAACTGGTGATCCGTAAAGAGAATTTTAACGGCGTGTGGGAGTCCCTCAGCAGTGGTCGCTGTGATGTGGCGCTGGGTGCCAGTGCCTCGTTGCCGGTGGGTGGGCCGTTTGCCGCGCGGCATATGGGAAAAATGCAGTGGTGTCTGGTCATGTCGCCCCGTCACCCGTTGGCGGGCCATCACGAGCCGCTGACACCCGCCACCTTGATTCAATACCCGGCCGTTACCTTGAGCGACACCAGCTGGCAACAGGTGGGACACAATTTTACCGCCCTGCCCTTGCAACGCAGAATTCAGGTGCCGGACTGGATCCAGGCCTTCAATCTGCTGCATGCAGGCCTTGGAGTTGGCTGGGTACCCAGGCATCTGGTGCAGGGATTCATTGCCTCCAAAAGCCTGTGTGAAAAAACGGTCAGCCAACCACTGCCCGACAACAACTGTGCCTTGCTGTGGAATACCCGGCGACAATCACCGGCATTGCAATGGCTGCTGGCCTATTTAGGTGATGAAGCGCAACTTCGTCATCAATGGATTAACTAATATTCAGCATCGCTTCATAAAAGTATGTGATAAGATCACTGCAGCTTGTATGTCTGGCGGTCGTTTGTTGTCCCTAAAGGCAGATACAACCTCTTGACACTATTCAGAATTTGGAGATGTAAATGAATCAGGAAATTCTTTATTCCAACCGCGCATCCAGTCTTGTTGTCAACAAGATGCTGCGCAATACCTATATGCTGCTGGCCATGACGCTGGCGTTTTCCGCCGTGTGTGCTGGCATTGCCATGGCACTGCAAATCACGCCGCTGATGTCCCTCGGGTTATCCATCGGAGGTTTGGTTTTGCTGTTTGTCACCCTGCGTAAAGCCGACTCCGCCGCCGGATTGCTGTGGGTATTTGCCTTTACCGGTATGGAAGGCGCGTCTTTGGGCTATATCCTGAACCACTATGCCGGCATGGCTAACGGCCCGATGCTGATCATGCAGGCGCTGGGGTTAACCGCGGTGATTTTTGCAGCCTTGTCGGCATATGCGCTGACCACCAAAAAGGATTTTTCTTTTATGCGTGGTTTCCTGTTTGCCGGCTTGCTGGTAGTGCTTGTTGCCGGCGTGGTGAACATCTTTCTGGGTAATGGCGTGGTATTTATGGCGCTGAATGCCGGTGTGGCATTGTTGATGACAGGGTTCATCCTGTTTGATACCAGCCGTATCGTCAATGGCGGCGAAACCAATTACATTCGTGCCACTATTTCCTTGTATCTGGACTTTTTGAACCTTTTCATCAGCCTGTTGCACCTGATGGGCATTGGCAGCGACGATTAATGCGCGCCAACCGCTAGAAATTTCGGTAGAATGGCCCTGTTTATCAGGGCCATTTTTTCGTTATGAGCAAATTAATCATTCTGGTGACAGGGCAAGTATACGGGCCAGCCAGCGGCTGGCATGCCCTGCAATATACAAAAGCGGCACTTAGCGCAGGCCAGCAGGTGCATTGCGTGTTTTTTTACGGTGACGGCGTGACCCAGTCCAATGCCTTGGTGCATCCCGCATCTGATGAGTGCAATCTGTCCCATGCATGGCAGCAACTTGCATCCCAGTATCAAATTCCTTTGGTTAACTGTGTTTCCGCCGCCTGGCGCAGGGGCGTGATGTCATCAGCAGATGCACAGGAAAATGCCAAATCTGCCGCTAATCTGGCCGAAGGTTTTACCATGGGTGGATTGGGGGAACTCATTACCGGCATGGAAGGTGCCGAACGCGTGGTACGTTTCTGATGAAATCCATCGCCATTATATTCAAGCAAGCCCCTCATGGCAGCGCCGACGGACGTGAAGCGCTGGACTTGGCGCTGATGGGGGCCACCTATGAGCAACAGATACACCTTGTTTTCATTGATGAAGGGGTACTGCAGTTACTGCAAGGCCAACAACCGGAACTCATTGGTTGTAAAGACTATGTCGCCACGTTTAAGGCGCTGGATCTTTACGATGTGGCGTCGGTATCCGTGAGCCAATCCGCCATGGATGATTTTCAATTACACAACATGCCGCTGATCTACCCCGCAAACGTTGTTGATGACGCCCAAATTAGACAGCTGCTGGAACAGGTGGATGAGGTACTGGTATTTTGAGCATTTTACATCACATCACCACCTCCCCCAGCGACAGCAATGCCCTGGCCTGTGCCATCCGCTTTAGCCATAAAGCAGACACATTGCTGCTGGCAGGCAACGCCATCAACGCCTTGCTGTTGCCTCAATGGCGAGAAAAACTGCAAGGGCATCATGTGTGCGTCATGCAGCAAGATGTGGTTGCCCGCGGATTATCCTCCTTGTTGGACACTTATCAAACCATTGACTATGCAGCATTTGTTGCCTTGACCTTCACTCACAGCAAAGTAATTTCATGGTAAATATGATTGAATTTAACGGCAAACAGATTGCCACAGACCCCCAGGGCTATTTGACCAACATCAATGATTGGGAACCGGCACTGGCGCCCATCATTGCTGCAACAGAAGAGATCACGCTGACAGAGGCCCATTGGGAAGTCATCCATTTTGTAAGGGATTTCTATCTGGAATATAAAACCAGCCCGGCGATTCGGGTCCTGGTAAAAGCCATAGGGCAAAAACTGGGGCCGGAGAAAGGCAACTCCAAATATCTGTATACCCTGTTTCCGGTGGGGCCGGCCAAGCAGGCCACCAAAATTGCCGGTTTGCCGAAACCCGCCAAGTGCATTTAAGTCATGTGCATCAGGGGCTGTTTTCCATAACCGCGCCTGACGGCCAAAAAACGCCCTGACAACGCCACCGCCCTGATAAAAAATCCAAGAGGAAATTCCTCCTGACACAGGCAATTAGCCGCTCTTGGCTAACTATGCATCAGTTTGCGTGTGCCGCCGCCATCGTGTTCGTATTTTCATAAAGGATTTTATTACCCGACTGGCAGTACCGGAGGATTTTGGTTAACATGGCTAAGGCAGTTTCACATGAGAACGACTATGGCTATTGATAATAATAAACTCCGCCGTCCTGCAACTGGAGGCTGTGCAATTCATTGTCATGACTGCAGTATGGGTACGCTGTGTATTCCATTTACGCTTAACAACAATGAATTGGACCAGCTCGATAACATTATCGAGCGTAAAAAGCCCATTCAGAAAGGCGAGCAACTATTTAAATCCGGAGATACCTTAAAATCTCTGTATGCCATCCGTTCCGGAACTATCAAAAGTTACACCATCACTGAACAGGGTGATGAACAAATCACCGGCTTCCATCTGGCAGGTGACGTTATAGGATTCGATGGTATTCATTCACAACAGCACCAGAGCTTTGCCCAGGCGCTGGAAACCTCCATGGTATGTGAAATCCCCTTTAATACGCTGGATGAGCTGTCAGGTTCCATGCCCAAATTGCGCCAACAGATCATGCGCATGATGAGCAATGAGATCATGACGGATCAGAGCATGATCCTGTTGCTCAGCAAAAAAAATGCCGAGGAACGGCTGGCTGCATTTATCGGCAATCTGGCCGTTCGTTACGGTAACCGCGGGTTTTCGCCCCGGGAATTCCGTCTGAGCATGACCCGGGGGGATATCGGCAACTACCTGGGACTCACCGTCGAAACCATCAGTCGCCTGCTGGGCCGCTTCCAGAAATCCGGCCTGATTGAAGTCAATGGCAAGTACATCACCATCATTGACAGCGATGCCCTCTATGCTTTGGGTGGCGTATCGCGGTAACCCCACATCCAATATCATTTATTTGATCTCCAGCACGCAAAATTGCCAATGATCGCACATGATATAGTTACCGCATCTGAAAAAAGGAAATACACCGTTATGGACTATAAAAAGCTATTAGTTGTTGTTGATCCTACCTCTGATGTACAACCTGCTCTGGCCAGAGCAGCTGAGTTAGCAAGTCGCAATAACGCATCAGTGACCGCGTTCTTATCCATTTTTGATCTGTCTTACGAAATGACTTCCATCCTCTCCAATCAGGAGCGTGAAGCCATGCGTACCGGGGTTATCAACCAGCGTAAAGCCTGGCTGGCAGACATGATAAAGCCTTATCAGGAGCAAGGCACAGATGTGGCGTATGAAGTGGTATGGCACAACCGCCCGTTTGAAAGCATTATCAAATTTGCCATTGACGGCAAGTTTGATCTGATGGTGAAAAGCACTCATGAACACGACAAACTGAAAGCCGTGATTTTCACCCCCACCGACTGGCACTTGCTGCGCAAGGCTCCCTTGCCGGTGTTGCTGGTGAAAGAAAATGCCTGGCCTCAGGACGGCAAAATCCTGTGCGCCGTGAATGTGGCATCCGACGATGAAGATCATGTAGCCTTGAACGGCAAGATTATTCAGCATGCCAAAGCCTTGGCTGCCACCTTTAATGCCGAAGTGCATCTGGTGAACGGCTACCCAGGCACACCGGTTAACCTGGCCATTGAGCTGCCTGATTTTGATGCCCATACCTACAATGAAACCATTCGCATGCAGCATGAGCAGCGGGTTAACTATTTGGCCAACAATTATGGTATTGACTGCAAGAACTGTTATGTCAAAGAAGGGTTGCCTGAAGATGTGATCCCTGAAATTGCCGAACAAATCAATGCCAAACTGGTAGTGCTCGGCACCGTTGGCCGCACCGGTTTTTCTGCCGCATTAATCGGTAATACCGCAGAACATGTGATTGATTCCATCAACAGTGATTTGCTGGCCATCAAACCTGACGGCTATAAATCTCCGCTGGAAGATTAGCACTTTACGCTATAAACATTAGCTGGAATAATACGCGCCCTGACTTGAATAATGACAGGACGCGTTTTTTATGGCTGAAACAGCTGAACTCAATAAAAAGCAGATAACTCGTCTTAACAAATTACAAAAACGCCTGCGCCGGGAAATGGGCAGCGCCATTGCCGATTACAACATGATTGAGCAAGGTGACAGGATCATGTGTTGCCTTTCCGGTGGCAAAGACAGCTATGCCATGCTGGATATCCTGCTGAACTTGCAGCAACGCGCCCCCGTGCATTTTGACATTGTGGCGGTGAACCTGGATCAGAAACAACCCGGATTTCCACAAGAAACACTGCCGGCTTATCTGGAAACCTTAGGGATCCCCTACCACATTCTGGAAAAAGACACCTACTCCATCGTGAAGGACAAAATCCCGGAAGGGAAAACCACCTGCGCCTTATGCTCCCGCCTGCGCCGTGGCACCCTGTACGGTTTTGCCCATAGAATTGGCGCCACCAAAATTGCCTTGGGCCATCACCGGGATGACATTATCGAAACCTTGTTCCTGAACATGTTTTATGGCGGCAAAATGAAGGCCATGCCACCCAAATTGCGTTCGGATGATGGTGCCAATGTGGTTATTCGTCCCCTCGCCTATAGCCGCGAAAAAGACATTGCCGAATATGCCCAGCTGAAAAATTTCCCGATTATTCCCTGCAATCTTTGCGGCTCACAGGAAAACCTTAAACGCGCTGAAATCAAGCAGATGCTGAAAAGCTGGGACAAACAGCATCCCGGACGCATTGAAACCATTTTTACCGCCATGCAACATACCGCCCCCTCGCAGGGAGTGGATCGCAACGCCTTTGATTTTGTGTCACTGAAACAAGACCCGAATGCGGTGGTTTCCGGTGATGTGGTAGACGCGGATTTACCGGCATTTGACTTTATGGATGTGGAAAACCGTGGCCATATTGACTTGGATGACGCTGGCAAACACCCCCGCATAGAGATAGTGCAAGTGTATACACCTTAAACATGCCGGGGCATGTATATGCCTTGAGCGCAAGCCACATCGGGCCGTGTTTCATCCCCATGTGGCTTTTGTTTTTGTGTCGTCTGCGCAACCTACTTACACACCCGTCACCATTCATGTGCCGCTTTTTTACTGGCGGACTCACGTTGCCCGCCCGTCACATGGGCTTCAGGAAACCGAACTCTGGGTATTTTCAGGTGCCAGATATTTCTGATTATGGCGCAGCATATCCAGTAACTCATCAATGTAGGCATCTTGCCGCTCGGAATAGTTAATCAAGCCGTAAACCAGTTTTTCCGCGGTAAGCGGCTGTTGTTGCACCCGCAAATCGGCCCGAATGGCACGAAACAGGGCATAGGCGGCATTTGTATTGAGATTACGCATGTAGGATGCAACCGACGCTTCAACACTATCGAACACGGCCACTTCGTGCTGTTGGCCTTCATTGCGAGATTGGGGCACCAAACCGCAGCCAGGCTGAAAACACCACTGTCCAAAAAAATTGAACCCTTCTTTGGCAAACCGGGAAGACCCCCAGCCTGATTCGTTGGCAGCCTGGATCAGCACCATGGCCTCAGGAATAATGTCTACCCGCTTCATCAGGTCCTTAAGGGTACTGAGATCAATGCTGTCCATGGTGTAGGCGTATTTGTCAGCAAGTTTTTGCACCCGATACTGCTCCGCATCATCCAGCGGCATCTCATTTTGCAAATGGTTTGCCACCTGTTGTAAGAAGCGGCGCTCTTCGGCAATCAGGTAATTTTGTTTTTTTACCGAGGGACGCAGGAAATCAAAAAACGCCTGCTTTTTTTCACCTATATCGGCAATGTCATTAAAGTCAGGAATTAAACTGACCCCTACCTGATGTTTCTTGACTAACGGCGTTGTGGTTTGCTGACGCTCGGCAACGGGAATGAAAATGATCCGTAACGCCACAATGGCCACTATCACAATGGTAATGGCAAGAATTGAAGAACCTAATCGACCTGTTCTCAAACAGCCTCCTTTGGGGATCTTATTCAATAAGCGGCTGATTATAAATCAGGCATGCGGTTTCACAAAATATACCGCGATTCAGACGTTTTTTTGACCATAAAAAAGGACGGCAATTACCGTCCTTTCACTTAGTTGCGCCTTCGCGATTACAATACCTGGGCAATCGCCTTACAAATCACCGGTATGTTCTGTTGGGTCATGCCAGCAACACTAATGCGGCCGGAACCCACAATGTAAATACCGAACTCTTCCCGTAACCGTTCCACTTGCGCCTTGTTCAGCCCTGAAAAACTGAACATGCCTTTTTGGCGGCAAATGAAACTGAAATCCCGGGTTACGCCTTCCGCTTTCAGTGTGTCCACAAACAACTGGCGCATTTTGGCAATGCGCTGGCGCATGGCGGTCACTTCCTCCAGCCATAAGGCTTTAAGCTCGGGATCTGACAAAATGGTGCTGACCACCAAGCCGCCGTGAGCCGGCGGGTTGGAGTAATTGGCACGAATGGTGCGTTTTATCTGGCTGAAAGCCTTTTGCGCGCTGGCGCTATCTTCAGCCACCAGTGTTACGGCACCGATACGCTCGTTGTACAACCCGAAATTTTTGGAAAACGAGTTGGCAATTAACAACTCGGGCACCACACTGGCCACACATCTTAACCCCAGTGCGTCTTCTTCCACACCATCACCAAAGCCCTGGTAAGCAAAATCAAATAACGGCAGCAATTGCCGGGACAAGCACAGCTGCGCTACTTGTTGCCATTGCTCGGCAGATAAGTCAATCCCGGTAGGGTTATGGCAGCAACCATGAAGCAACACCAAATCCCCGGCCTGTGCCTGCGCCAGGTCTGCTGTCATGGCGGCAAAATCCAGTGCCTGATGGTTGGCATCATAGTAGCGATATTCTTTGATGTTAAGCCCGGCTGCAATAAAGATATTCTGATGATTGGCCCAGGTGGGTTTGCTGACCCAGATGGTTCTGCTGTCAGTGTTTCTGACAATGAACTCCGCCGCTACCCGTAATGAACCTGTGCCGCCCGGCGCCTGCGCGGTCACTGCCAACCCCTGGCTGACAATCTTGCTGTCGGCGCCGAATAAAAGCGCTTGTACCGCCTGGTTGTAACGCTGCACCCCGTCAATGCCCAAATAGGTTTTAGAGGATTCGCTTTGCAGCAATTTGGCTTCAGCCTTTTTAACAGATTGCAAGATGGGGGTCTGACCGGCTTCATTTTTATATACCCCAACCCCCAGATTGACCTTGTCTTCACGGGGATCTTTTTTGAAAGCATCGGTTAGGCCTAAAATCGGGTCGGCGGGCGCTTGACTAATCTGAGGGAAAATCATGTTTCTTACCTGTACTGTTGCGTATGTTGTAGGGGCTTAATCGCAGTATTTATACCACTGAGCGCCCATGCAAAACAGCCTTATTGGCAAATTCTGTAAGCGCGTTGAAGAACAGTCAGCCTTTTGCCGGAATAATGCAAAATCCGTAGCAACAGCGCCTGCCCGGCGCTAGCGCTCCCGGTAAACCCGTGCCAAGCACTCACGGCAAAGTCGGCGCCAAAGAACAGCCGCCGGGCACTGAGCACCTACCGCCATGAGATAGGTGCCACGTCATACTTATTCCGTTAGCGGCAGTGCATCGGCATTTTTCTTGCGCAGGGTTTCTTGGGCGGCTTTTTGCTGGTGCAACTCCATGGCTTCTTTGGGAATAAGGCTGATAAGTTCAATACCTGCTGGTAACTCTTTCACCGGACTGGTCATGATGTGAATTTTGCCTCCCTTCAAATACGCCAGCGGAATGACCGTGTCGCCATAGCGCTCACAAAAATCAGCATAAGTGAATGCTTCCGTGATATTGGTGCTTTTAATCACGGCATCCCGGGACATCAGGCTATGCAGCCGCGCATAAGACACATTGTCACCAAACAGGCACATGCGGCTCAGGTAGGATTCTGACAACTGATGGCGGGCACTGCCGGCACTGCTGCCATTACTGTGCACCCCGAAGACTTTTTCCGCACCGAAAATATCCTGGAAGTGAAAAAACACCACCGGATTAAGTTGCTGATAGGGTGACAATATCAATACCCGGCCGATACCGCTGAGATCAAGATACGTGTCGGCATGCTCCGAGACCGGATTGCCAAAATACACCTGAATATTGTCCATGCGCGCCTGGCGCACGTTATCCCAGTTACTGTCGGCAATGGTGACTTTAAAGCCCTTGTTTACCAGTATCTTGGCAAACTCCCTGGCGAATTTGGAACCGCCAAAAATCAGCAGCCCTTCCACGCTGCCGGAGGTCACCCCCAACCATTGTGCCCAGCGGCCGGCGCTCAGTGACTGAAACACCACTGTTCCGATAATGATAAGGAACACCAGTGGCACCAGCGCTTCGGCGCCTTCAAAGCCTTTGCTCTCCAGCTTGATGGCAAAAAGGGATGATACCGCTGCGGCAACAATCCCCCGGGGCGCCACCCAGCTTAAAAACCATTTTTCACGGGAACTCAATGAGGTGCCGATGCCGGACAGCCATACACTCAATGGCCGCGCCAAAAACAGCACCACCAGCAAAACGCCAATGCCGCCCCAACCCAAATCCAGCAACGCCCCGGAATCAAGCCGGGCTGCCAGCAAAATGAACAAGGCGGAAATCAACAATACGGTCAGCGTTTCTTTGAACTCCAGGATATCGGCAATATTGACTCCGCGCATGTTGGCCAGCCAAATTCCCATCACGGTTACCGTCAGCAGCCCGGACTCCTCTTGCAGCAGGTTAGAGCCCACAAAAATGCCCAGCATGATGGTAAGCACGGCAGTGTTGGTCAGATAATGGGGCAGCAGGTTGCGACGTAAGATAATTCCCACCAGATAGCCGCCTAAAGCCCCCAAGCCGAAACCGATGCTGAGCATGGACCCAAGCGCGGCGAGCACATGGGAGGTCTGATCGCTGCTCACCGTGATGTATTCAAACACCAGCACCGCCAGAATTGCGCCAATGGGGTCGATAACAATCCCTTCCCAGCGCAGGATGTTGGCCAATTGGGCCTTGGGGCGTACCGTGCGCAGCATGGGCACAATGACCGTGGGGCCGGTTACCACCACCAGTGCCCCGAATAACAGCGCTAACGGCCACTCAAAGCCCAGTAAAAAATGCGCCGCCGGCGCAATGCAGCCCCAGGTGACAAAGGTGCCCACCGATACCAGATGGGTCACCATCCGGCCATGATCCTTAATCTCTTTAAAATTGAGGGTTAACGCCCCCTCAAACAAAATAACCGCCACCCCCAGAGAGATGATGGGAAACAGCAGCTCGCCAAAAATCGCATCAGGTTGTAACAGCGCCAACCCCGGCCCCAATACCAAGCCACACAATAACAGCGGTAAAATCGCAGGTAAGCGAAACAACCAACCCAACCATTGGCAGACTAAAGACAATACCCCGATAATTGCCAGCATGGCGGTAATTTTTTCTACCATAAAATTCGCGTCCTGATTGAACCCCCTGTATCCGGCAGACACAGACGGCAAGCCAAATCCCTAAGATTGGCGCATTTGGAATATGTGAAAGTATATAAAGACACCGACCACAGGGTAATCCCCTTGTGCGGTAAAGACATTACAAAAGACATTTATGAACGATAAATAACAAAAAACCTGCCCAATGGACAGGTTAATGCGTTGGCGGGATGGACGGGACTCGAACCCGCGACCCCCGGCGTGACAGGCCGGTATTCTAACCAACTGAACTACCACCCCACTCAATTCACGGGCATCATACGGCAGCTTATTGAAAAACGCCAACATTTTTTTGCATTATGATAAAAATAGTGATGTTGGATAAAAAAATTGCCAGAAGCCTGATTTCACCGCACTAACTGTGTATCGCACAAGGACTTGCCACGCATAAATTATCGATTAATTGCCAAACCAAGAGTACAGCCGCCGCTCATCCGCCCATGTTTAATCGCCGGCAATTGTCCTACAAGCACGGCCTACTCCCATGGCATACGGGTTTACGCTGAATTTAGTGCGGTTTTTCATCATCATCCGGCAGGGACAAATCAATATCCTGCAAATCCAGTGGCGCCGCATCTTTTGCCTGTTGGGCCAGCAGTTCCCGCTCTGCCGCAGCCAATGCCTGCTTGAGCATGGCTCGTTTGCGTAAAAACAGGATCAGGGCAATGGCCGATACCAGCAACACCCCGTTCCCCACAATCAACCACCATAACGCCTGCTCCTTGGCCTGCTGCTCCTGCATCCTGGCTTCTTCTGCCCGCATGGCGGCAATCACTTCAGGGCTTGGCGGCGGTTCAGGCGGTGCCACATAATTGAAAAAACGCTCCGGTAATGTCAGCACGATTTCCCGTCCGGCCCAATTGGTACTGTACAAGGTGCCCTTGATGCGGTAACTGCCAAACTCCGTGACCTGCGGCAACGCTAACTGATGGGTTGCCTGCGCCAGCTCCCTGACGGTTAGCGATAAATGAAACCCGGCGGGGCCGATGATTTCCAGCTGGAAATGGGTTTCACTCAGTTGCAATTCATCCGTGTCCACCACCAGCTGCAAGCCCCAGGGTTGCTGCTGGGGATCTTCAGGCGTGGTCACTTCAATATCGGCAGGAATGGGCGACAGCACAAAATCCTGTTGGTATTCACGTTCAAAGACCTCATTGGCCACCTGAATATCCAGCGTGTAATGTCCCCAAGGGTGATTAAGGTTAATATCCGCCGTAAAAAGTCCGTCATCCGGGCGCTCATCCAGCTGCTCACCGTCATCCTGAAAACTGCCGACGGTAAAACTGCCCGCCGCGAAATTTTCATCCTCCGCCTGACGTGCCGAGATGAATTTGGCGTTCCATTTCAGCATGTAGGCAAGCCCCGGCAGGCGCATGTGCAATTCATCACCGGTCAGCCCGGCGTTCAGCTTCAACCGCTCGCTCTGATAAAGTGGCTGGGGCAAGGGGTCAATCCAAATGCCCAAACGGGACACCTTGGTGATTTGCGAACCGGGGACAATTTGCCCCAGTAATTGCCAGGGGCCAGGTTGGGGATGGGCAATCCGGATCATGTCGCCACTGATGCCCGCCTCCCAATGCACCCATTGGGGATGGCGGCTGGCGTACCATTTACTGCCGTCAGGCAATACCACCACTACGGGGGCAGAGCCATACTCCCGCTGTACCATCAAGGTGATTTCATCCACCATATGGTCTATGCGGAAACGGTTTTTCAGCTCGGAGGCCTGTGCTAGCGGCTGCGGGGGTTCTGCGGCAAAACCGGCCTGTCCCCACACCGTCAGACATAAAAACAGACACCACAGAGGCAATCTTCTCATGGAGCCCTGCATTCCCTGTTTCAATTACGCCATAAACATTTACCGGATTTAGCCACTAAATCCAGCCGTTGTTCGTGCATACTCAGTTCATCGGCAGAAGCGCCGATCACTTTAAGTTTCGGCCGGTTATTTTCCAGACGCATGATACCGCCGCTGGCACTGCCGCCCCGGTTGCTGTCAAGGCTCAGGTTAAGATCCGTCTGGCCACCGGTCATCGCCAGATAAACATCGGCCAGAATTTCGGCATCGAGTAACGCGCCGTGGTATTCCCGGCGGGAGTTATCTATCTGATAGCGCTTACACAGGGCATCCAGGTTGTTTTTTTGCCCGGGATGCAGGTATTTGGCAATGGCCAGCGAGTCCAGCACCGCACAAAAATCCGTGACCTGCGGCCCTTTGGGAGTTAACAGCGAGAACTCATGGTCGATAAAGCTCACGTCAAAGGGGGCGTTATGGGCCACCATTTCAGCGCCGTCCAGAAAAGCGATAAACTCCTGTTTGATGTCCCGAAACAGCGGCTCATTGGCCACCCTTTCATCAGTGATGCCATGCACTGCAATGGCTTCTTCATCAATCTTTTGCTGCGGATTTAAATACTTGTGAAAGGTGCGGCCGGTAAGGCGCCGGTTAATCACTTCCACCGCGCCGATTTCAATAATCCTGTGGCCCAGATAAACCGGGCCGCCGCCCTGGTTCATGCCGGTGGTTTCGGTATCAAGAATAATCTGGCGGGCGGCACTGGAGACAATATTCATATTATTTTTGCTGCTTACTCAATAACAACTTAAGATGTTCCCTTGGTCGACTATGTTAGCAACTTGATGAACGAACGGAAACAGATAGAAATTTTTACCGATGGCTCCTGTCTTGGAAATCCCGGTCCCGGTGGTTATGGCGCCATTTTGCGTTACAAGCAGCATACCAAAGAGTTGTCGGGCGGATTTGCGCTCACCACCAACAACCGCATGGAATTGCTGGCCCCCATCATGGCGCTGGAAACCCTGAAAGAGCCCTGCCATGTGATCCTCACCAGTGACAGCCAGTACATGCGTCAGGGGATCACCCAGTGGATCATCAACTGGAAGCGCAAAGGCTGGAAGACCGCCAACAAAACGCCGGTCAAGAATGTGGATTTATGGAAGCGCCTGGATAAGGCCAGCCAGCAACATGACATTGAATGGCGCTGGGTCAAGGGCCATGCCGGCCACCCGGAGAACGAGCGCTGTGATGAACTGGCAAGAAGCGCCGCTGAATCCCATCCCACCGCCGTTGACAGCGGTTATACCCCTTCGGTCTGACAGGATAATGGTAAAAACCCCTGGCAAAAGCTGATAAACCCACTGGCAAGGGGGGTAAAACTGTGGTGCTTGTGGCGGATGAGATAAAAGGGCCTGGCCAAATCCAACCCCTCAATGTGCACCACTGCAAGCTCTTTTCTTGCCAGTTCCTGCTCAATGGTCAACTCCGATAACACCCCCAGCACCTGCCCTTGCTTCACCGCCTGCTTAATGGCATCCGGTGTGGGGAAGCTGAATTTCACCTCCGGATGCAAATTCAGCTTATTGGCGTTATTCACAAAGTATTCCCGGGTACCGGAACCTTCTTCCCGCAACACCCAGTCAACACCGGCCAGTTGCTCAGGCGCCAGGTGTTGCCCTGCCAGCGGATGCTCGGGATGGCAAAACACCCGCAACTGATCATGATGCCAAGGCGTGGTAACAATGCGACTGTCCAGGCAATAACCTTCAATAAAGCCCAACTCTGAGCGAAACTCCGCCACCTGTTGCACCACATTACGGGTGTTATCAATGGTCAGTTCAACCCGCGCCGCCGGTTGTTGCTGGCTGAACGCCACCGCCGCCTTGGTTAGCAAGAAATTGCCGATGGTATTACTGGCGCTGACATTCAAGGTTCCGGCCAACAGCGAGGATGTATTTGAAAATGCGTGTTCAATATCCGCCATCTGGTGCAACACCTTGGTGGCCATGGGTTGCAACATGCTACCTTGGGAGTTGAGCAACAGGCGGTTGCCTGAACGTTCAAATAACTGCGTATCCAGTTGCCGCTCCAACTCGGCCAGGGCCATGGAGGTGGCAGGCGGCGACAAATTCATCATTTTGGCGGCTTTGGCCACCTGTCCGCTGCGGGCAATGGCGTCAAAAATTTGCAGTTGTTTCAATGTGATGCGCATTGGCCCACTACTCCTTGTTGATACGGCCCGCATTGGTGCTGCCAGAGCAGCCTGCCGTGGCTGCCGGGCGCCAACTGCCCACTTTTTTGCGTTGCCGGTTGGATAGCGGCGTTAATGGCGCTTCAAGCTTTCTGGCCACAAGCAGATAAACCGCACCGGTGCCCGGCAACCAGCGATGCTGCCATTGGCGACACAGCATGGGCAAGTCCCAGTCCGGCATGAAAGCGTGATAACACAGTCGTTCATCATGCACCAGCTGATACCCCAAAAGCCCCAGCCAATCCCGTACCCGTGCGGGCATGAAAAAATGCCCATTCCAAGGCCATCGCTGCTGATAACCGGGTAATAATTTCCCCAAGCAGGCACAGCTGAAAGGATTGATCCCCGAAATCACCAAATATCCGCCACTGATGAGCACCCGGTCCACTTCCCGCAGAATGCGGTAAGGGTTGGATTCAAACTCCAGCAACAAATGCATGGTCACCGCATCAACGCTGGCACACTGCAACGGCAGCTGGCAATAATCCCCCTGCAATGATGCCCCGGTGCCGGGATAGACGGAAAAACGATGGGCAATGCCGCAGTCATTACTGTTGAAATCGGCACTTAACGGCCCGAGCTGCAATAGATGATAACCAAAAATGCGCGGCCACCATTGGGCCAGAGACTGTTCCAAATCTTGCCGTAACCCTGCGCCTCCCGGGAGCGCATCCCAACGGGGCACCTGAGCATTTTGGAACATAATCTCTCCCACCGAACACAATGATAACCCTAGCTTAATAATGAATGACTACTGCAAGCAAGGGCTACAACAGGTAATATTGACCATGATCAGGTCCGTCTGTCATTCAGGAGTTTGCCATGTCTGCCCAGGAGTTTACTGCCACGCCCCATCAGGGATTTTCCGTATTTCCCCTTGCCGCCTTCAGCGATAACTACATCTGGTGCATACAACCGGCCCACAGTAGCAGCATCTGGGTGGTGGACCCGGGAGATGCCGATGTAGTCCTGGCCACCCTGCAACAAAAACAACTGCAACTGGCGGGCATACTGCTTACCCACCATCACCGGGATCATACGGGCGGGGTGGCCAAGTTACAGCAGTCCCATCCCCGGGAAGTGCCGGTTTACGGCCCCCAAAATCCGCTTATTTCAGGGGTTAACCAGCCACTGACTCAAAGCGCCGAGTGCCAGTTAGCCTGTGATGATGCGCCGCCGTTAACCGCCAGGGTGTATCCGGTGCCGGGGCATACGCTGGATCATCTTGCGTATGTGATTGATGATGCGCTTTTTTGCGGAGACACCTTGTTTTGCGCAGGTTGCGGCCGCCTGTTTGAAGGCACGCCTGAGCAACTTTACCAATCATTGCAACGTTTGGCCGCCCTGCCTGACACCACCCGGGTGTATTGCGCCCATGAATACACCCTTGCCAACCTGAAATTTGCCCTGGCAGTGGAACCTCACAACCCTTCATTGCAAACCTTTTACCGGCAAGCCCAGCAATTAAGGTTGCAACAACGTCCCACACTGCCCTCCTCCATTGGCCTTGAGCGCGCCATCAATCCGTTTTTGCACTGCGAAGATGAACGGCTACAAACGGTGCTGAGTGAGCACTGGCAGTGTACGCCCAAAGATGCCGTGACCCGCTTAAAACTTCTCCGCTCATGGAAAGACAATTTTTAATTTATTGGTTACAATAGCTCGCTTTGATGCAGTTCAATCCGCTGCAAAGCCCTGCATCAGCAGCATAATCTACTTGATAAACAAACACATGCTGCAACCGTCCGGCCAGTAGCCATGTCACCATGGATGCCGCATCGGCGAGCCCCCGCAACACGTTGCTTACCCATGGGGCCCGCCATAAGGGATACCCCCCCTTTGCTACTGGCTCAATCACGTTTTTATGCAAGACATTCTTTTGAGGACTGGCGCTTTTGAAGCAACGGAATTTATTTACCACCGCCGGGATAGTTGTGTTTCTGGCAGGCTGCCAGACGGTAACAATGCCGTCAGAGACCACATCTTCGCCTAAAAAACCGCAGATCACCACCGCCCAAGTGCTGCAACAGGCACCGCAAGAACCCCAGCAGCCCCAACTGGCCATTACCGATGTTTGGCAACGGCTGCGCAACCAGCTGCAAATGCCCATTCCTGATGAAAAGCTGGTGCGCCAATACCGCCAGTGGTACATCAATAACCCCAAACATCTGCAGCAGATATCCGAGCGTGCCACACCCTTTTTGTACCTCATAGTAGAGCAGATTGAGCAGCGCCATCTCCCCATGGAACTGGCACTGTTACCCATTGTGGAAAGCGCGTTCGACCCTTACGCTTATTCGCCCGGTGCCGCTTCCGGCTTATGGCAGTTCACATCGCCCATGGCACGTCATTTCGGCTTGCAAATCAACTGGTGGTATGACGGCCGCCGGGACGTACCCGCCGCCACTACCGCGGCGCTGGACATGATGGAATACCTCTACCGGAAAACCGGTAACAACTGGTTATACGCCATTGCCGCCTACAACACCGGCGAAGGCCGGGTGCTTAATGCGGTAAAACGGAATGCCAAACGGGGCAAAGCCACCGACTTCTGGTCATTGTCATTGCCCAAGGAAACCGAGCGTTATGTGCCCCAATTACTGGCTTTGGCGGATGTGATTAAACATGCCGAGCAATATGGCATCAAGCTTGCCCCCATTGATAATCAGGCGGTGGTGTCGGTGGTTGACATCGGCAGCCAGATTGACTTGGCGCTGGCCGCCGATTTGGCCGGTCTGTCAGTACGCGAGCTGCAACAGTTGAACCCGGGATACAATCGCTGGGCAACCGCCCCTGATGGCCCCCACCAATTGGTGCTGCCTGCCGACAAGGCTCAGGACTTTGAAGTGGCACTGGCCACCACCCCGGCGGAGAACCGTCTCAGCTGGCTGCGCTACAAAATCAAGCGCGGCGACGCTTTGGGGCTGATAGCCAAACGCCACAAAACAACCATTGAGATTTTACGCTCAGTCAATGACATCAAGGGCAATACCATTGTGGCCGGCAAGCACCTGTTAATCCCGGTATCCTCCCAGGATGCGGATGCCTATCCGCTGTCTGCCGACAACCGCCTGCAGCAACGGCAAACCAAGGGTAAATACAAAACCACCTATAAGGTTCAGGCCGGGGATTCGCTCTGGAAGATTGCCCATGATCACGGCGTCAGCGTCAGCCAGCTTAGCCGCTGGAACGACATCGCCGCCAAAACCCCGTTGCATCCGGGCAAAGTGCTGGTGTTATGGCACAATCAAGCCACCAAAAAAGGCAGCATTACCCGCACGGTAAAATACACCGTACGCAATGGTGACTCCTTGGCGAGAATTGCCCATAAATTCCATGTCACCGTCACCCAGTTACAGGAATGGAACCAACTGCAACGACAAAAATATATCAAGCCTGGGCAGATACTTACCCTGTTTGTGGATATTACCGCCAGCGACAGCTGACACATGAACGTGACGTGAACGGCAATTGGACTGCCGTTCAGTTGCGCCCACTCAAATTTTACGCATTTAGCCGCCATCATTGCCCCGGCTTCCGTGGGGCGTCACAATTTTGACTCTCGCGATTACCGATAATAAAAAATATTTAACTGCCGTTACTGTGTTGGGTATGAAGCGAGATAAGTACATCACGGATGTTGAAACCATAGTGCCTGAAAACGGCCGCATCATTTCAACCACCGATTTAAAAGGGCGAATTACCCACGTAAATCAGCAATTTTGCGACATTTGCGGCTACAGCCAGCAAGAGCTGTTGGGACACGGGCACAATATTGTGCGCCATCCCCATATGCCCAAAGCCGCATTTGCCGATCTCTGGCAAACCATCCAACAGGGTGAAAACTGGATGGGCCTTGTCAAGAACCGCCGGAAAGATGGCGGTTTTTATTGGGTAAATGCCTTTATCACGCCCATTCGCCGGGCAGGAAAACTGTTTGAGTACCAATCCGTTCGCACCAAAGCGGACCCGGCACTGATTGAACGCGCCACGGCCTGCTACAGCAAGATTGAGCAAGGCAAATCCCCCCTGCCCCGTTTTTCGCTGTCCCTGCCCGGGAAAATCGCCCTTGGCTGGGCACTGTCCTCAGCATTATTGCTGTCAATGCCGCTGCTGCCATCCCCTTTCAATTATCTGTTAGCGTTGGTGGCTGCTGCGATAATGGGCATGACACTTGCCCGCCTTGCAAAACGTTGCCAGAAACTGCAACAGCTCAGTGATAACACCCAGCACAATAGGCTAATGCAGGCCATCTACAGCGGTGATACGGATATACTGGCCGCCGCCGAACTCACCATCCGCATGCAGCAGGCCGAAATTACCGCCATTACCGCCCGTATTGATGACACCAACGAACACCTGACCCAAAACCTGCACGCCCACCAGCAATCGGTGGATGATAATCACCAGGAATTGCGGCAACAGGCAGCGGCCCTTGATGAGCTGGTAGTTGCCATCAGCCAGATGAAAAGTGCCGTGGCAGAAATCGCCGGCACCTCTGCCAATACCGCCGGTGATGTTACCGAACTGGAGCACAGCAATCAAAGCACCATGCAAGCCTTGCAAGCCAGCAATGCAGCCAATGGCGAAATGAGTGCCCTGCTTGAGAAAGTGGCTGGCCAGATTGCAGCGTTGGACAAGCAGGCCACCAGTGTTAACACCGTGCTGGAAGTGATTGAAAAATTGTCGGAACAAACCAATCTGCTGGCGCTTAATGCCGCCATTGAAGCGGCCAGAGCCGGTGAAGCGGGTCGCGGCTTTGCGGTGGTGGCCGATGAAGTGAGGGCGCTGGCGCAGCGCTCATCGGATTCTGCCAAAGAGATTTACAATATCATCCACCAGTTAGGGGAGCAAAGCCGCCAGGCGGTAACGGAAATGGAGCGCAGCCAGCACCTGACCCAGCAAAGCATTGCCCTGGAACAGCAGCTGGTGAACCGGCTCAATGAAGAGTCCAGGGCACTGGCCCGCATTACCGCCGGTAGCCACCAAATTGCGGTTGCCACAGAAGAGCAAGCCTATACGGTAGAGCAACTGCACACCAATTGCGCCCGGATGCAATCCGCCGTCAGCCAGTTGCAGCACAACAGCGAGCAGGCATCGGTCCATGGCTCCGAGTTGCAACGGCAAAGTGCGCGGCAACAAGAATTAATCGCGCAATTTCAATAACGCCGCACGTGCGCCAAAGGCTGATGCATGTTCAGGCATGGTGTTTATGTACGGATGAAAACCAATAAAAAAGTCAGACATGATATCTGACTTTTCATTTTGGCCGATATGTCAGCCTTGTTTAAAGCTGCTGCAGGGCGTTACATGCAGTGCAGCTTCAACCATGGCGTTTATTTTACGCCAAGCTTTTTAAACAGGCTGTCTGTCAGTTTTTCCTTGGCTTTTTCTGCTTCACCCTTCAGTTGGCTTTTAAACAGGGCTTCGGTATCCAGTGAGAATTTAGGCTCGCCAAACGTGCCGCTTATCCGCAGGGGAATTTCAATCCCGGCCAGGTTATCGGAGCTCTTGCCACCCTGGCCTTTAAGGGAGTCCACCAGTGCGGTTTTCAGCTGATAGTCCAATGTTTCCTGCAACAAGTTGGCACCACCGGCGCCCGACAAACGGATTAACGGCGAGGACATTTGCAGATCCGGATTATGGGCTACCCCATCCTTGACAGAAAAACTGCCGGTAAGGCTGGTGAAGTCGGTTTTCTGCTCTTCATTATTGGTGGCGCTCAAATCCCCTTTCAGCTTGTCTTGAGCATTGCGGATCATCAATGGAATGTTGATGCCGTAAAGCGCCCCATCGGCAATGTCAAAACTGCCGTTGGCATTCAGGTTGCGTTTGATATTGGCAGGCAGCAGACTACGGCCAGCACCTTTAACGTTGATTTTGGCGCTACCTGCCAGCATGTCCACCTGTGCCATGTCACTCAATAATGGCCGCAAGTTAATCTGCTGCAATGCGCCGTCAAACTGATAACTGGCGATTTTATTGCGCCCATCAAGCTTGGCCATGGCGCTAAGCTTGCCCTGATACAAATCGGCAGTCATCTGTTGCAGCTCCAGCACGCCGTTATGCAAGCGGGCTTTCATGGCCCAGTTCTCGGTGGTAAGGCCAGCAGTCTTGAGTGAATCAACCGTTAGCGCCAGGGTCATATTCACCGCTTTCATGCCACTGAGATCAGGTTCAGTGGCGGTACTGGCCTTGGCACCTGCATCGGCAGTCTGAGGGGCTGGTGCGTCTTCTGCTGGCAGTAATTTATCCAGGTCAATTGCGCCCATTGCCAAGGTTGCATCAATTTGGGGCACTTTGCCGCCATAGGATAGCGACATATTGCCGTTCCCCGTAATGTCAGCGATTTTCAATATTGGCAAGGCAATCGTTACCACCTGTTTTGCGGTATCCAGCATTACATTGGTGGTCAGATCCACTTGCATTTCACCATGAGGAATGGCGCTTCCCATCAACACTTTATGGATGGCAAAGTCTTTCAGTTCAAGCTGCGTGAGATCGGGAGAAATCTTCAGGTAACCTTTCCCTTTACTGCTCACATTGAGCTGCGGCATTTCCCCGCTGAAGTGGTATTCCAGTGGGGCAAATTGCCCCAAAGCCAATTCGCCCAAGGTTAATGACGCCAGGGTAAAGGTGTTTTCACTCCCCTGTTGACGGTCCAGCAAACGTACCTGAGCGTTAGTCACGCTAATGCCGCCAATATTCAGCCCGCCAAGGGTCAGATGGCTATCAGTGCCGCTTGCTTCGGTTGTTTTTGCCGGTTGCTTGCTGCCTGTCAGACCATCAAGGCTGTTTCGTCCATCCTTGGTGGTTTCCAGGTTCAGTTGTAATCCGTCCAGTTGCAGCTGGGAAATCTTTATCTCTTTGCTCAATAGCGGCAACAGTGCCACATTGGCGACGATTTTTTGCACGGACACAAGCTGTTTTTCAATAAAGCCGTCCGGATTGCTCAAGGAAATGCCGCCCACCTCAATGCCCACTGACGGGAAAAAGGTCCAGCTCAGATCCTGATCAATCACAAGCGTCCTGCCGGTTTGTTTTTCCACGGCAGCAATAATCTGGGGTTTGAAATCGTTGGGGTCAAATAACAGGGTGAGATACAGCGTGAAGGCGACAATCACCAGTGCCAACACGCCAAAAATCCACTTTAATGCTTTCATTCTTCAGTCCTTTTGATTGCATCATGAAACTGGGGCTTAGCTTAACAGAGTCAGATCCAATGCTGTATCACTGAGCGCTAATCCATTGTCATCGGCATAAATTACCATACCCGGCATCACAATCTGATGACCAAATTGCAAAGGACAGTTAACTTCACCCAGCCCTTTGCGAGCGGTTTTTAACGGCACGGTGCCCAGCGCTTTCACCCCCAATGGCATTTGGGCCAATGCCCCGGCATCCCGCACTGCACCAAATATCACCACCCCGGCCCAGCCATTGTCGACAGCGCTCTGGGCAATCAAATCCCCCATTAACGCCTTGTTAAGGGAACCTTCACCGTCAACCACCAGCACTTTCCCCTCTCCCGGGCGCGCCAGTAGTTGTTTCACCATGGAGTTATCTTCAAAGCATTTCACAGTAACAATTTCACCCCAAAAAATGTGGTGATTTCCGTATTGCTTTAGCGGTAATGGCAGCAGTTTTACCTGTTCAGGAAACGTATCAAAAAGATCCGGCAGTAAATCCAACATAACAATAAGCCTTCTGTCAAAATGTACTTATAAGGTTAGTGGCCTTATTAAGTCATCACAAGTGCCATAAAGGAGGATATTACTTGAGTCATTAATGGGAAATAATATACAATTTATAGTCCGCTTCATTGTTATTCTGAAGTGGTTGTCTATTTATCCTGTTGTGGTGTTTACTTCATTAAATTAATAAGAGAATAAAATGAGCAAAGATCTTGATCTGCAAAGTGCTATCGCCGCGCTTGATGAATATGGATATGAGAAAAAGCATTCAACGGATCTTGAACAAGCCAGAAACAAACCCCAAATGATACGCTATCTAAAATCCCTCGATTACAGCCTGAAACGCATGCAATTGTTGCAGGAAGCCGTAGAGGATGTGGTAGCCGAAATGCAGCATCAACAAATAAAAAACGAAAAAGTACAAACCTTTAAAAGCAAGGTCATCAATCTTTCCAAAGAACTGAACATGAGCTACGACGAAGTGCTCACCTACATGGCGTCATCCAAAGCCAAATAATCAGGCCGCAGGTAGCCGCTATTTGGCGGCTACCATTTAATTGCTAATAAAAACCGCTTATTTAAAGCGTCGCTCTCTTCCTTTTTTTGTTAATACTTTTTCTCTTTCAAATATTACCTTTGTGGTTCAATATCCGCTTTTTCATGTTTTTAATCCGTGAGTTAATAAAAACCATCCATAAACTGGCACTCACTTGCCCTTAAGCTAAACTTAACCCCACTATTACGAGAAGCTAACAGGCACCGCCTCTTATTGGACATCTCATATAAAAATGGAAAAACTTTTTTTACTGTTATTTTTGTTATTGAGCAGTGCCCTGTTGTGGCTGGGGGTTACCGCAAAAACGGCGTTTGCCCCCGGCACTGAGCCACCATTACGCATCGCCGTATCCACCTCAACATTGTCTGCCCCCATCATCATTGCCGAGCGCATGGGTTTTTTCCGTGATCAGCAGCTTGCAGTACAGCTCATTCCACAGAAAGGCGGGGACAGCTGCTTTAATGCCCTGATGCGGGATGACGCGGATTTGGCCACCAGCTCTGAAAGCGTGGCAATGTTTAACAGTTTCAAACGCAACGATTTCAGCATCATCAGTACCTTTGCGGAATCCGATAACGATTTAAAGCTGCTGACCCGCACCGCATCCAACATTCAGCACCCAACCGAGTTACTGCATCATAAAATAGGGATTGTGGCTGGCTCTGCCAGTGAGTATTTTCTGGATGCCCTGCTATTGATGTACGGCCAGCAGCAGCCAGCCATTCAAAAAGTGGACATTACCGCCAATGATTTGACCGACGCGTTAATGGCCGGGGTGGTGGACGCCATTTCCATATGGGAGCCTTTCGCCTTCCATTTGCAACAACAATTCCCAAATCAAGTACAACATTTTGAAACCAAGGGACTTTATAACCTGACCTTTAATTTGCTTACCCGGCGTGCCGATGCCGATAAAAAACTGTCGCAACATGTGAAATTGCTCAAAGCCCTGGATGAGGCCATTTTGTATATCATCAAGGAGCCTGAAAAATCCCAGCAGCTGATGGCCCGCTATTTGAAAGTGCCGACGGAAGAGATTGCCGCACTATGGCCTGATTACCTGTTTCGCCTATCCCTTGGCAATACACTGCTCAGCAGCCTGCAATCCCAGGCCCGCTGGGCCATGGATGCCAATCTGGTCCACGGCAGCAAAATTCCCGACTACCGTTTATACATTGAACCAACCGCCCTGAATCAAGCCATACATACATCATTGGTACGCAAAGAATGAGAATATCCAAACGATTAAAATTACTGGTGGCATTGTGTACCATTCTTACCCTGGCGCACGGGGCGGTATTGCTCAAACAACGCAGCGTGATGATCCGCTCATTTGAACAGATAAAACACCTGACGGAAGTTCAGCTGCGGGTGGATTTGCTCCGAGCCAATTTATGGCTATTGCAACAGTATCAGGATCAAAAAGCCATCAATGATACCGCCAGAGCGTTGGTTAACTTGCAACATTATGTGAATACCGCCCAGCAATTGCAGATGGCGGCCCGGGAAACCAAATTATTGAATAACCTGCAGCGCCATGAAAAAAACATTGGGGTCTTACTCGATCTTTCCAGGCAAAATCTCGCCAAGCGGCTTGAGCCACAATCAAACAGCAATAAGGTGCTCACCACCCGTTACAATGTGATTATCCAGTCCATGAGTGAGGACTTGTTACGCTTGCAAACCCAAGTTGTTGATGATGCCCGCATATTGCAAGTGCGCCATCTTTATCTTAACGGGGCATTGTTGTTGCTTATCACCATTCTGGTCACCTTGTTTTCACTGCAAACACTTTCCCGGTTTAAAGCCCATCTGGTGACCTTCAAAAAAGGCATCAAGGATTTAGCGGCCGGGGATTTACTCAGTAAGGTCAGCATGCCCAAAGGCGAAGAGTTCGGGGAAATGGCGGATGAGTTTAATAGCATGAAGCAAGAGCTGCTGCTGGCCACCCGCAAACGGGATCAGCTACAACTGGAGGTTGAGGAACAAACCCGCCAATTACAGCTGCAACAAGCAAAATTGCGCCATATTGCCGAGCATGATGATCTGACCGGCATATTTAACCGGGGAGCTGCCACCACGCAAATCGAGCTGGCCATTGAACGCTGCAAACGGCAACAGCAACAAGCGGCGTTACTGTTTATTGACCTGGATCGTTTCAAACCCATTAATGACAATCTCGGCCATGCCGCCGGAGATAAAGTATTGAAAGAGATTGCCCAGCGCTTGCATTGCAGTTTGCGGGCATCCGACATGATTGCCCGTTTTGGCGGAGATGAATTCATTGTGTGGTTAGAGCCGGTACATAGCCATGATGAAATTGCCCTAGTGGTTGAAAAAATTCGCGCTACCGGCCATGACATCACCTTGGACACACAGCAACTTGACGTTGATATGAGTATTGGCGTGAGCATCTATCCCACTGACGGAGAAAACCTGGCAGCCCTTCTGAGTCACGCAGACAATGCCATGTATAAAACCAAAAAATGCCGGGACAGCAAAGCGCCAGCCCCGGCCATTGAAACAATGCCGCCCCAGGAATGAATCATTTTCTGGGTAAAAAACGCCTCACCCGCAAAGACAGCAAAAGCAGCGCCAGTGCAATGTAAATACTGGGTTCAATAATCTCTGATTTGACAGACCAGTAATAATGCACCACCACCAGCAACAGCGCAGGGTAAACGCAGTAATGCAGCTGTTGCCAACGTTTTCCCATGCGCCGCTGGGCGGCTTTGAAGGAGGTTAACGACAGTGCCAGCAATATCAGCCAGGCACTGGCACCCACCACAATGTAAGGACGCTTTACCACTTCTTGCAGCAACAACTGCCACGCAAACAGCAGATCCAGGCTGAAAAATGCCACCAAATGCAGTGACGCATAGGCAAACACCCACAACCCCAAGGGACGGCGCAGTTGCATCAGCATGCCCTGTTTGCTCCAGCGTGCAAGCGGGGATACCAGCAAGGTCAGCAGCAGCAAATTAAGCGCACCCTTGCCTAAAAAGTGAATGATATACTGCACCGGATCGCCACCTGCCACATTGTTATTAACCGCTAGAAACAGCAGCAACAGCGGCGATGCAGCACCTATGTGCAGTGCGGTTTTCAACCAGAATAACTGCCGACGAGTCATGCGCCACATCAGAAAAATTTCCTTAAATCCATCCCTTGGTACAAAGAAGCCACCTGCTCGCCATAACCATTAAACGGCAAGGTGGGGATCCGTTTGGCGTTAAACAAACCGCCATCGGCAATGCGCCGCTCACTGGCCTGAGACCAGCGGGGATGATCCACCTGCGGGTTAACATTGGCATAAAAACCATACTCATGGGGCACCAGCTGATTCCAGCTGGAAGGCGGTTGCTTATCCACCAGATGGATGCGCACCACGGACTTGATGCTCTTGAAGCCGTATTTCCAGGGGAGTACCAAACGGATGGGAGCCCCGCTCTGGGGGGACAGACTCTGATCATAAAGCCCTACTGCCAGAAAGGTCAGATCATTGAGGGCTTCATCCAAACGTAACCCCTCCACATAGGGGTAATGGATACCGCCGCCCATCAACGGATTGCGCTGCCCCGGCATCTGCTCCGGATCAAACAGGGTTTCAAATGCCACATGTGTTGCGTTGCTGCTCACACCGGCTTTTTTCAACAGGGCCGCCAGCGGGAACCCCACCCACGGGATCACCATGGACCAGGCTTCCACGCAGCGCAAACGGTAGGTACGCTGCTCAAGCGGCAGCAATTGAAAGAGATCGTCATAATCCAGGGTTAACGGTTTGTCCACCAAACCGTCAATGGTCAGCGCCCAAGGCTCCACCTTAAGCTGCTGGGCATGATTAAAAGGGTCCTGTTTACCGGTGCCAAACTCATAAAAATTGTTATGACGGATAACCTTGTCATAAGGGGTTGGCTGCTCACTCGTCTTGTACTGCGCCGATTGGGTGAAATTCAACGTCTTGGTGGCAAACAAGGGTTTATCTTCGCCAAACAGATCAAAAATTCCTGCCTGCACGTAACCGGGCAAACTGGCCGCAATACTGCCAAACCCCAGCATGGCGGTGATCCTGCGCCGATCCCGAAAAACCGCCTCGGGTGTCACTTCATATTCGGGAATATCCCAGCAACGCTTGTGTTGAATGCCTTTTTTGAATTTTTTATTCGTCATAAGACCTCAAATGACAGACAGTGGATGGTGACAATTAGACCGCATCATTGCCATTGAGTTGCATTGCCGTTAACTAAATTACCGGCCAGCATACGCCAATGTATACATCATAATCAGCCATAAAACCCAATAATAGCAAGCCCTTGAAGCGACTCACGTTCCATGCGACCCTAGGCAGCATCCATTATTTTGTCGCTTAGGTATTCTCATGGCGCTGGTTAACCAATTACTGGCCTTTCAATTTCCTCTCCTGTGGCTGCTGGCCGCCGTCTTTATGGTTGCCGCCGTGATGTTATGGCACTCCAAACGCAAACAGGCATTATTGCAACAGCTGCTTGATGAACAACATCAGCAGCAACTGCAGCCACTTACCCAGCAATTGCAAGCCGCCCAGGAAGCGTTGCAACAGCAAACCGCTGCACTTGGCAAGGCACAGGCTCATGCCGAGCGCGTGCCACTGCTAGAGCAACAGCTCAAGGCCGCCCAGCACAAATTGATGGAAACCCAGCTTAACCTGTCCAAGGCCAATGCCATGCAACAGACCATGAGCGCCCGTTTTGAGGCGGAACGCCAAGCCCTCAACGACAAGCTGGCACTTCTTGAAAACAGCGAAATCCGCCTCACCACCCAGTTTGAAAATCTTGCAAACAAAATTTTTGATGACAAAAGCAGTAAGCTGCAAAACGAGAATGAAAAACAGATGGGCGGTTTTATCAGCCCACTTAAACAGCAGCTGGAAGGCTTCAGGCAACAGATAAGTGAATCATATTCAAAAGAACAAGCTGAGCGTTTTTCACTGAAACACCAACTGGAAGAACTCAAAAAGCTCAATCAGCGCATGAGTGAAGATGCGGTCAACCTGACCCGGGCCCTGAAAGGTGACAATAAAAAACAGGGCAACTGGGGAGAAGTGATCCTGGAGCGGGTATTAAGCGAAAGCGGTTTGCGCGTAGGCCATGAGTACGACATCCAGCAGGATTTGCAAAGCGACAATGGCAAGCATTTCAAGCCGGACGTGATAGTGCACTTGCCGGATAACAAGGATGTGGTCATCGACTCCAAGATGTCACTGCTGGCCTACGAGCGTTATTTCAATGCCGAGTCGGAAGAGGCCAAACAACAGGCGGCAAAAGAGCATGTCAATTCCCTGCGTGCCCACATCAAGGGCTTGGGCCAGAAAGATTACCAAAAACTCCATGGTCTTAAGAGCCTGGATTACGTATTGATGTTCATTCCGCTGGAACCTGCATTTTTACTGGCATTGGAGCAAGACCCGCAGTTGGTTAACTATGCGCTGGAAAACAATATCATGCTGGTAAGCCCCACCAACCTGCTGGTGGCACTGCGTACCATTAACAACATCTGGCGTTATGAATACCAAAACCAGCATGCCCAGCGCATTGCCCGTCAGGCCGGTAAAATATACGACAAACTATGCGGCTTTGTGGATGACATGGAAAAACTCGGCCGGGCACTTGCCAGCGCTGACAAATCCTTTGCCGGTGCCATGAACAAGCTCAGCAGCGGCCGGGGTAACCTTATCCAGCAGGCGCATCAGATAAAACAGTTGGGCGCCGACACCAGTAAACAACTCGACAGCAAATTACTGGACAAAGCATTGGCCGGCACCCTGGATGAAAATGGGGAAGCGCCCGTGGATGACGGGCAGCCTCACGCCGAAGTTACATTGCTGGATAGGGTTAAACAAAACGCTGGCAGCCGGAATGACGCTTAGAAAATGGCAAACGGGCAATATTCACCCTGAATATTTCATATACTGAAGCAGCCCAAGCGCACTGTTTAACTCAGGGAGTTTGTAATGTCGGTTTTCAACTGCAAAAGGAATTTGCCCCAATATGTCACCACCACGCTGTTACTGCTGACATTTGCCGCCGCTGGTGCCACTAAGCCGCCACAGCGGCAGCAGTATCTTGATGCCAGAGAAGCCTTGCAACAGCAGCAAACCACCCGTTATCAGGCTCTGAGGCAAAAATTGGATGACTATCCCCTGGCCATTTACCTGGACTTTAACGCCAATATCGACGCCATTATCAACATGCCGGGAAAACAGGCTGCCACGGCAATCGCCCCCTTTGACGGCTCACCGCTGTACAACATGGCCAGGCACCGCTATCTGTTGCAGGCCGGGGGCAAACAGCGCTGGCAAGATTTTTTGAGCATTTCGCCAGAGACGCCGCGCAACCTTGAACTGCAGTGCTATTACTATCAGGCAAAGTGGCATCAGGGGCAAAAACAACAGGCTTATCAAGGCGCCGCCGAGCTGTGGCTTACGGGGCATTCGCTGCCCAAAGCCTGCGACCCGCTGCTCTCGGCCTGGAGTCGCGCCAAGCAGCGCACTCAGGAGCTTATCTGGTCACGGATGCTGCTCACCTTTCATGAGGGCGAAACCAGCCTGCTGCGTTACTTATCCCAAAAAATCACCCACCATAAAGCCCAGGCCCAGCTGCTGCTGGAGGTGTACCGTGACCCCCGCATACTGCGCCACACCCGCAAATTCAGCGGTAAAGCCCCCATCTACAGCGATATCGTGGCCGCCGGCTTAAAACGCCTTGCCAGAAAAGATCTGCACCAGGCATTCAGCCTATATGCCAAATATCAAAAAGCCGGGCGCTTCAGCGAAAACGATGGCCGGCGCCTTAACCGTTATCTGGTATGGTATGCGCTGCTTAAACAGGATGCCGGCCTGCAAGATGCCGTGGATGGCATGTTGCCATTACTGCGCGCAGATGACCTGACCGAGAGGCGTTTACGCTGGGCGCTGGCTGAGCAGGATGCCACTGCGGTGAAAAAATTCCTGCCATTGCTCAGTGACAAGACCCGGCAGGAAGCGCGCTGGCAATATTGGCAGTACCGTTTTGCCCAGCTTGACAAAAACCGTTATCAGCAACTTGCAAAACAGCGCAATTTTTACGGTTTTGCAGTGGCGGATGAATTGGGACACCCCCTCACACTGGCCGATGAGCCCACTCCCTTGCAGGACAACCTGCAGGCCCGCTTGCATGACGACCCGGGGCTTGCCCGGGTACAAGAGCTGATGGCGCTGGACAAATGGCTTGATGCCCGGCCGGAATGGCAACTGTTATTACGGCGCCACACGGTGCAGATGCAGGCCCAATACGGATTGTATGCCTTGCAGCAAGGCTGGGACGCCTTGGCGGTGGATGCCAGCATTGCCGCAAAATTGTGGGATGACATGACCATGCGCTTTCCCTTTCCTGAACCGACGCATTTTGCCAAGGCCAGCAAACGGTTTAACACGCCGGTGAACGAGCTCAGGGCCATTTCCCGCCGTGAAAGCGCCTATTACCCTTATGCCACCTCCGGTGCCGGTGCCAGGGGATTCATGCAGCTGATGCCGGGGACCGCCGCCCGCACCGCCAAAAAATACCATCTGCCCTATGGCGGGGTAAAAAGCCTGTACCAACCCCAGATCAACATTCCCCTTGGCAGTGCCTATTACGGCCAGTTGCTGCAACGATTCAACCACAACCGCATACTGGCCACGGCGGCTTATAATGCCGGCCCCACAAGGCTGCAACAATGGCTGGAGAAAAGTCAGGGCAATCTTGATCTCATGACGTTTGTGGAAGTCATTCCCTTTAACGAAACCCGTGAATATGTGCAGGCCGTATTCACCTACCGAGCCATTTATGAGCGTAAACGGCAACAAACGCCGCCGTTTTTCAGCCCGTCGGAAAAACAATACCGTTACTGACAACCAGCGGAAGCCATAAAAGTGCCCGTGTACAGTGATTGAAGGAAGTGTATGAAACAGGTGGCAATTGAACAGGCGCTGCAACAGCTGCAGCAGGTATTGATTGGCAAGCCGCGGGTGATCCGCATGGCGCTGGCCTGCATTCTGGCCAAAGGCCACCTGTTGATTGAAGACCTGCCCGGCATGGGCAAAACCACGCTGTCCCAAGCCCTTGCCCAAACCCTTGGGCTGAGTTACCAACGCATTCAGTTTACCAGCGACATGCTACCGGCAGACATTCTTGGGGTATCGATTTTTGATAAGCAGCAAGGGGAGTTCGTGTTCCATCCGGGGCCGGTTTTTCGGCAGATGATCCTGGCCGATGAAATTAACCGCGCCAGTCCCAAAACCCAAAGCGCCCTGCTGGAAGCCATGGCAGAGCAGCAAATCACCATTGATGGCATTACCCATCGCCTGCCCCGGCCCTTTTTCGTGGTAGCCACGCAAAATCCCAGCGAGCAATCCGGCACATTCCCCTTGCCGGAGTCCCAGCTTGACCGCTTCATGATGCGCCTGTCCATCGGTTATCCCGCGCCAAAAGCCGAGCTGCAGATGCTAAAGGGAGAACAGCAAGCCGCCCATGACCTGCCCCAATGCCTCACGGCAATGACGTTGATGCAATTGCAGCAGCAATGTGAGCAGGTGGCGGCATCCGATGCTTTGCTGGAATACATTCTGGCACTGGTTAGCGGCTCCCGGGAAATGGCCGAAGACGGCGGGCTGTCGCCAAGAGCCAGCAAGGCGCTGCTCAGTGCTGCCAAGGCTTGGGCATTCATTCATGGGCGCCAGTACCTGTTGCCTGAAGACGTGCAAGCCGTTTTTGTGGCGGTGGCAGAACACCGCCTGCGTCACGCCAGTCAACTGCAGGGCGAGCAACTGTCACTGAATTTGCTCAACACCATCAATCCCATCCGGTGAGCATCATGTTGCATAAGCGGCCCATGCAGGGCTACTTCCATCGGTGGCTGTCCCGGCGGTTGCCGCCGGGGCAACGCCAACGCCTTGATCACCGGCGCATTTTCATTCTGCCAAGCGGTTTTGGCATGTTATGGCTGGGGCTGGCAGTGTTGCTGTTTTTATTCGGCACCAATTACCAGAACAACCTGATCATCGCCCTGGGATTTTTGCTCAGCAGTGTGTTTGTCAGCAGCATTTTTTACAGTTATCGCAATCTGGCGGGGCTTGCCTTGCACGCACAGCCCGCACCGGAAGCCTTTGCCGGAGACAATATTCAGGTAACCGTAAAACTGCTCACGGATTGCCCACGTTATCAGTTGCAGCTGCAGTATCCGGCAACGGATGGCACCATAACCCATGAAATAACCGCCCCGGGGGCAAACCTGTCACTGCCGGTCAGTTGCGGCCGCCGGGGATGGCTGCACCCTGGCAGATTGTTGCTGGAATCCCGTTTCCCGCTGGGACTTTGCCGAGTGTGGTCATGGATTGATCTGGATAACCCGGTATTGGTTTATCCGCCATTACATCCGGCGCCGTTGCAACTGCAGGGCATCATGGACAGCAACCAGCAACAGTTGCCCAGCCAACAGCCGGGCATAGAAGAGTTCAGCGGCCTTAAGAGCTGGCATCCCGGAGAATCCCTCAAACAGGTTGCATGGAAACAGTATGCCCAAGGGCGCGGCATGCTGGCCAAGGAGTTTAACGCCCCCCAGGGCGCGCCGGTATGGTTGCAACTGCCACCGGGGTTGCAGGGTGCCACCTTGGAGGATGCCTTGGCAAAATTGTGTTGGCAGGTGCTGCAACTGGCTCGGCAAAATGCCGTCTGGGGACTGCAACTGCCAACGCAGCAGTTGTTGCCGGCAACAGGGGCAACCCATCGCCGTCAATGCCTACAAGCCCTGGCACTGTATGGCCTGCCGGCAAGGAGATGCGATGACCAACCGTGACCATCTCAGCCAACGCACCCTTTTTTGGCTGTTGCTGACCAATGTGGCCATTTTGCTGCCCCTGTATGACAAAGCCGCCTCCGCTACGCTGGCAATTGGTGCCATCTGTTTTCTTTGGCGCCTTGGCATCTATTTTGGCAAGGTGGCCCGTCCGCCCCGGTTACTGGTGACGCTTCTGGCCGTGGCGGCCGCCCTCACCCTGGCGCTGGTAAGCCGGGAGCTTGGATTGCTCAATGCACTGATTAACCTGTTGATTTTGGGTTATGCCCTGAAATACATCGAAGCCAGATGCCGACGTGACGTGCGGGTGATTGTACTGGCGGGATATTTTCTGGTGGCGCTGACGCTGATTGACCATCAGGGAATAGGCTACGTGCTGTTGCTGGCGCCGGTCATTGCCATCAACACGCTCACGCTCATCAGCCTGTATCTGGAAACCGGCAACATCTCCCGGCAAGGGCAACTCACCCTTAAACTGCTGCTGCAAAGCCTGCCCCTTGCGTTGCTGCTGTTCATTACCATTCCCCGCCTGCCGCCTTTGTGGATGGTGCCCCAGCTCAAATCGGCCACTACCGGGTTGTCTGATACCGTGGGGTTTGGTGACATTTCCAGGCTGACACGCTCGGCGCAATTGGCGTTCAGGGTCACCTATGAACAGCAGCGCCCGCCTGCCCATAGCCTTTACTGGCGGGCACTGGTGCTTGAGGATTACGATGGCAAACACTGGCGCCAGTCGCCAACGGCCCAGGCATGGCAAAGCCAGGCCGATACACGCCACCCACAGCGGCCACGCCCCCAAGAGACTCAAGTCGGTGAGCGCCTTGATTACACCGTTATTGCCGAAAGCTCCGGTCAGCATTGGCTGTTTGCCATGGGCAATGCCTTTAGCGACACGCCAGGCGTATTCAACATGCCGGATTATCGGCTCTACGCCAGTCGGCCGTTGGAGCAAAAATTTCAATACCGGGTGCAGCAATACCTTCATGCACCGCGCCAACAGGCACTGAGTGAGGCGGAATATCAGCGTAACCTGGCATTGCCGGCACACGCCAACCCTCGCAGCCAAGCGCTGGCGTTGCAGCTGCGCCAGCACTACCCCGAACCGGCACAGCGGCTGCAGGCCATGATGCGCTTTTTCAACCACCAGCCCTTTTCCTATACCCTGACCCCGCCCCTTACTGGCCCCCAGCAGCTGGATGATTTCCTGTTTGAAACCCGCGCCGGCTTTTGTGTGCATTACGCTTCTGCGTTCACCTTTCTGGCCAGGGCCTCCGGCTTGCCGGCGCGAATGGTGGCCGGATACCAGGGCGGTGAATTCAATCCCCAAGCCGGCTATCTGAGCGTTTATCAGTACATGGCCCATGCCTGGAGTGAAGTATGGCTTGAGGGGCAAGGCTGGGTGCGGTTTGACCCCACGGCAATGATTGCGCCCGAACGTATCGAACAGGGCTTTGACAGTATTTTCTCCCCCGAGGACAGTTATCTGGCCAACACCGCCTTTATTGGCATTCGCACCAGTGACTGGTTCCAGCAGCTGCGCCTTAAACTTGCCAGCCTTGATTACTACTGGACGGTGTGGGTACTGGGGTTTGACAACAACCGCCAGCAGCAGTTGCTCAACCAGTTACTGGGGAAAATAACCCTCTCGCGCATGGCACTGCTGGTGCTGGGCGTCATGACCCTGGCCCTTGGGTACATCGCTTACAGCAGCGGCTTGCTGCGACGCCCCACCTCCTTGCCACAAGTGGACAAAGATTTCCGGAAAATCTGCCAATTGGTGGCCCGCAAGGGGCTGCAACGCCAGCCGGGATGTGGCCCGCAGGATTTCATCACGCAGATGGCTTGCCATTTCCCCAGTTGCGCCAATCTCATCAGCCACTGGGGCGAGCAATACCTGCAACTGAAATATGCCAAGCTGACACCCCACGCCTGGCAACAGGCGCAGCAAAGCTTTCATCAGCTGACCCGGCAATTGGTGCAACAACTGTCCCGTAGCGCTTTGGCACGTTAATGCCCGCTGCATTCGCCCCATTTGCCGCACCATCCCCAAGGCACCGCTTGAGTGCATGCCCCTGCCATCATCCGCCGCCAGCCGTCTCGGCTTTACGCCAAGACAAAGCTGGCACATTCGAAATCAGCTATTTAGAATAACGCCATCCGCCAATGAAGGCTTACCGATCAGGAATCCCATGTTCAAACTGATCCAATCCAACAAGATGGAGTTGCTGTCAGCAGCCCTTAGCGACGAGCTGCGCACCCCGCTGCCGGGACAGTCACCGCTGGCACAGGAACAGATTCTGGTGCAGAGCCCCGGCATGTCCACCTGGTTGCAACTGGAGATTGCCAAACACAACGGCATTGCTGCCGCGCTGGATTTCCCCCTGCCCTCCAGTTTTGTCTGGGACTTGTGTCATACGCTGCTGCCGGATGTGCCCAAGGAAAACGCCTTCACCAAAGAGGCCATGACCTGGAAACTGTTGGGCTTGCTGCCGCAACTTGTTGATGAGGCGGAATATGCGCCGCTCAAGCGTTATCTGGAAGGCGACCTACAGCAGTTGCCGTTAAAGCGGTTTCAGCTGGCATCCCGCATTGCGGACATTTTTGACCAGTATCTGGTGTACCGCCCCGACTGGATTGCCGCCTGGGAACAGGGTGAATTGCCGTTTGAACTGGCGCCGGAGCAGCAATGGCAGCCGTTGCTGTGGCAACAGCTGATTGCCAAGAACCAGGCACTGGGGCTTAGCGGCTACCATCGTGCCAACCTGCACGATGCGCTGGTCAGCACCCTGAAACATGATGCCAGCATTCTGGCGCGTTTGCCTGCCAGGCTGTTCGTTTTCGGCATCTCCTCCATGCCGCCGCAGATGCTGTCGGTGCTGCAGGCGTTGGGGCAACGCATCAACGTTACCGTGTTTGGCCTCAGCCCCTGCCAGCATTATTGGGGCGACATTGTGGCCCCCAAAACCCGCGCCCGCATCAACCTGGCCTACGGCGAAAAACGCCAGTTGCCGGAAAACTGGCAACAGAGCCTGATTGTGGGCAACCCGCTGCTGGCCAACAACGGCAAGCTGGGGCGCGATTTGCTGGATTTACTGCTGGAGTTGCCACCAGAAGAAATAGTACTGGGAGATGACCTGTTCTACCCCGCAGGCAACGCCAACCTGCTGCAAGGCCTGCAACAGGACATTCTGGAGATGGAAACCCGCGGCCGCCTGCTGGGGCCAGACAGTGAGCTGTACCTGTCACTTAACGGCCGCCGCCTGCTGCGGGATGACGACGACTCGTTGACCCTGCGCAGCTGTCATTCACCACTGAGGGAAGTGGAAACCCTGCACGATCACCTGCAATGGCTGCTGGCCCGTGAGCCGGAATTGTCACCTAAGGACATAGTGGTGATGATGCCGGATGTGGCCGCCTATGCCCCCTATATTGATGCAGTATTCGCCCGGCGCGACGGGCAATATTTCATTCCCTACGCCATTGCCGATCGGGGCGCCAGCCAGGAATCGCCCCTTATCAGCAGCTTTTTGACCTTGCTTGACATCAACAGCAGCCGTTTTGCCCTCACCGAAGTGCTCACCCTGCTGGAGCTGCCCGCCACCTTGAGCCGTTTCGGGCTGGATGATGGCGATTTGGCGCAAATTCGCCACTGGCTGGAGCAGGCCCAGGTACGCTGGGGCCGCAGCGGTAAAGCCCGTCAGCAGCAACAACTGCCCGCCTTTGAACAAAACTCCTGGGCGGAGGGATTGCGCCGTCTGGTACTGGGGTATGCCCTGGAAGATGACGGTGAGCTTTTTTGCGGCCATCTGCCGGTAGCGGGCGTTGAGGGGCAATCTGCCCAAGCGCTTGGAAAACTGTTGAATTTTATTGAAGCATTGGACAACCTCGCCAACGGTTTGCAACAGGCAGAATCACCAGACGACAGAATTCAGCAGTTATCAGCATTATGCCAACAATTTTATGCACCGGTTGATGAGCAAGATACCCAGGCATTAATGGCGGTGCATGCAGCAATTGCTAAACTGGCATCAGAATTATCGAATGCAGGATTCAACCACAAACTCGATCAGCAACTGCTGTTGCAGTGGTTCAGCACCCAGCTGGAGGAGTCCCGTGTCGGCCAGCGTTATCTGGCCGGGGCGGTCAATTTCTGCACATTGATGCCCATGCGCTCCATTCCGTTTCAAGTGGTGTGTCTGCTGGGGATGAATGATGGCATCTACCCGCGAGTGCAGCACCCGGTGGGATTTGACCTGATGGCCCAGCAACCGGCTCGCCGGGGTGACCGCTCCCGCCGCCTGGACGACCGCTACCTGTTCCTTGAGGCGTTATTGTCCGCCAGACGGCAACTTTACATCAGTTACATTGGCCGCTCCCAGCGGGATAACAGCCCGCGCAATCCCTCCATGCTGGTGGCGGAATTGCTGGAATACTGCCAGCTCAGCTGCCTGCCCCAAGCATTGGCAGAAGATGGCGCCGCGCCGTTAACCGAGCCGCTGGATGCCAACGCCTTGCAGCGGTTGGAAGACACGCTCAACGCCAAATTAATCAAACAGCAGCCGCTGCAGCCTTTTGATGGCGCGCTGTATCAGCCGGCATTACTTGAAAATCCGGCCAATGCGCCCATTACGCCATCGTTTGCCGCCCAGTGGTGCCCGCAGCCCCACACCGACGATAACCCGTTCCTTAATGGCACACCGCTGCAATTGGCGCCGGACGATACTTTGGTTGACAGCGAAACACTCATTGAATTGCAGGCACTGGTGCGGTTTTTCCGCAATCCGGCCCAATATTTTTTCAATCGCAGCCTGAAACTGGACCTGGCGCTGGATATCCACGCCGATGACAACGACGAGCCGTTTACCCTCAATGCCCTGCAACGCTACCAATTGCAGTCACTGTTGCTGGAAGACGCCTTGAAACGGGATGGCGTGCGTGATGCCAGCCTGACGGCCAAGCTCAAGGCCAGCGGCCAACTGCCAAGCCGCCCCTTTGATGATCTGCTGTTGGGGCGTTATCAGCAGGATGTGGCACCGCTGCTGGAGCGCACCCTGTTCTTGCGGGGAGAGAAACTGCAAACCCTGACGGTGGATTTGCCCTTCCCGGCCCTTGGCTGCCGCCTGCATGGCCGACTGGATGACATCAGCGCCAAAGGGCTGCTCAGTTACCGTCCCGGTACCGCCAAACCCCAGGACCTCATCCGCCTGTATTTGCGCCATCTGGCACTGAATGCCAGTAACTGGCAGCGCCACAGCTATTTGCTGGACATGGGCAATTTCCACGCCTTTGCCCCCATGGATGCAGACACCGCCCAGCAGGAGTTGCAACTGTGGCTGCAAGCCTTCCTCCACGGCCAGCATCAGCCGCTGCTGTTCATGCCAAAAACCGCCATGAGCTACGCCATGAGCGAAGGCCAAACCCATGAAGAACGCCTACTGGATGCCAAGACTGCCTGGGAGGATCGCCAAGGAAAAGATGGCAATACCTTGCCCGGTGATGGCAGCAATCCCCATTACCAGCGCTGTTTTACCTTTCCGGATGACTTTACCGAAGATGCCTTTGCCCGCCAGGCCATGCACTTGCTGTTGCCGTTAATCGGCCGTTACCAGCAGGGCGAGTTGCAGCAGCTGGCAGAATTTGTGGCCAATGGCGGCGAGGAGGCTGCAAATGACTGATCCAAAACCCATGCAACCACAACTGCTGCATACCATGAGCCTGCCCCTGCAAGGGGCGCAGCTGATTGAGGCCAGCGCCGGCACCGGCAAAACCTACACCATTTCCGGCCTTTATTTGCGGCTGCTGCTGGGCATTGGCACCCGTGCGCCCCTCACGTGTGAACAGATCCTGGTGGTGACCTTTACCAATGCCGCCACCGATGAACTGCGCGAGCGCATCCGCAGCCGCATCCGCCAGGCATACCGTGCCTGCCTTGGACTGCCTGAAACCGATCCGTTTCTCACCGAGCTGCTGGCCCTTATCAGCGCGGATGAGCTGCCCCAAACCCTCAATCGGCTGGATCTGGCGCTAAAATCCCTGGATGAAGCGGCCATTTTCACCATTCACGGTTTTTGCCAGCGGGTGCTGAGCGATTTGGCATTCGAGTCCGCCTTGCTGTTTGATGCGGAATTTTCCCTGGATGACAGCGAATTTTTGCATCACGCCGTACGGGATTTCTGGCGCAAGGCCTGTTATCCGCTGCCGCGCCTGCTGGCGCAGCTCATTTTTGACAAACTGCCGGGGCCGGATGCCCTGCAGCAAAAGCTGCAGCCACTGCTGGGAAACCGGGATGCCATTGCCACGCCTGCGCCCGTGCCTTTTGCCCGGATTGCCGACATGCTGCAGCCTGCCATCAGCCGCCTGCGCCAGCACTGGAAAGCCGGGCGGGAACAACTGCACCGGCAGCTTTATGGCCTGTCACTCAATGGCCGCCGTTACGGCAAAAAAGACGAGGGTTATCCACTGCTGGCCCAAGCCTTGGAGCAGATGGATGACTGGGTGGACTCCCGCCACGAGCTGCCACCAGCCAAAGCGCTGGACAAGCTGTCATTGCAGCGCCTGAGCCTGAATAAAGGCAGCGCCCCGGCGCCCAGTCAAGATGAGGCACCACTGCTGGGGTTGATTGATGACATCCTTACCATGCAGGAGCAACTGCTGCCGGCTTTTTTATGCGAGGCGCGCGATGACATTCGCCAGCGCTTTGTGGCCGAAAAGGCCCGGCGCAACCTGCTGACGCCGGATGATTTGCTCTCGACCCTGGCCACCGCACTGGGGCATGGCCCGTCAACGGCAGAAGCATTGCCCAAGGGCGAACCGATAAACACGCCGGATGTTCTGGAGGCCAACAGCGAGCAGGCGCGCCAGCAGCATCTGGCGCAAGAGATTGCCCGGCGCTTTCCGGTGGCCCTGATTGACGAATTTCAGGATACCGACCCGTTGCAGTTTGCCATTTTCTCGCGCATTTATGCCGCCAGCTTGCCCCTTGATGGCAGCGTGGCTGGCAGCCAGGACGGATTATTGATGATCGGCGACCCGAAACAGGCCATTTACGGTTTTCGCGGCGGCGACATCCACACCTATCTGGCGGCCCGCACCCAAACCCACGGCCAGTACACCTTGGGCACCAACTACCGCTCCGCCGCGGCCATGGTCACGGCGGTCAACACCCTGTTCAGCCAGCATCCCGCCCCCTTTGCCGGGGAAAACATTCCCTTTGAGGCGGTGAACGTGCCCGCCGCAGCCAGTGAAAAATGCCTGCAAAGCCTTGGTGACAACCATGCGCTGCAAATTCGCCTGCTCAGTGAAGACCCTAGCAAAGGGCTTAACAAGGACGCCGGCCGGCAACTGCTGGCAGAAGATGCGGCCGAGCAAATCCTGCAACTGCTCAACGGCCAGGCCGAGATTGCCCGTGGCCCGCAGCGTAAACGGTTGCGGGCGCGGGATATTGCCGTGCTGGTGCGGGATCATGTGGAAGCCTCGGTCATGAAAGAGGCCTTGAGCAAACGCCAGATTGGCGCGGTTTTTTTAAGCCGCGACAGTGTGTTTGCCACTCAGGAAGCGCGGGAGCTGGCACTGTTGCTGCAAGCGCTGGCCAATCCCCGGGATGAAATGGCGCTGCGCAGTGCCATGGCCACCCGCTTGCTGGGGCTTGATATTGGCGCCATTCACGATTTCAACCAGTCAGAAGACAGGCGCGCCCTGTGGCTTGAGCGCTTTGAGCGCTGGCACCAATTGTGGCTGAGCCGCGGCATCATGCCGGCCATCATGCAGCTGACCGCCGACACCGGCACCCTGCACCGGCTGCTGGCAGGCGACAGCGGCGAGCGGCGCCTGACCGATGTACGCCACCTGTGCGAACTGTTGCAGCAAAAAGCCGCAGAGCTGGATGGCCCGGCGGCCCTGCGCTACTGGTTTGAGCAACAACTGCTGGAAGCCGCCAACAGCGAAGAGCAGCAGCTACGGCTGGAAAGCGAGCAGAACCTGGTGCAAATCGTCACCATCCACAAAAGCAAGGGGCTGGAATACCCGGTGTGTTTGCTGCCCTTTATCAGCCTTGCCGGCAGCGATCGCACGCCGGATCCGCTGCTGTATCATCAGCAGGAAAAATTATGGTGGGATCTGGCCAAATCCGATGACGGCAAAGCCCGGCAAAAACAGGAGCAACTGGCCGAAGATCTGCGCTTGCTGTACGTGGCGCTGACCCGCCCGGTTTACCGCTGTTATCTGTCCATCACCAATCACAGCCGCATGCTGAAAAACGGCATCAAGAGCAACCTGCCGCAAACCGCCATCGGTTACCTGCTGGGCTTTACCGACAGCGCCACCGATTTTGCCAAGCTGCAACAGCAACTGCTGCCGTTGCAGTCCGATGCCATTTCGGTCAGCGTCATCAGCGCCGGGCAGTATGGCGGCACGCTGACCGCCACCACCGCCACAGCTAGCCAGCCCCAGCCCTTGACACTGCCCATGCCCCAGCGCCTGCCTTGGCGGGTGGGCAGCTACAGCGGCTTGGTCAAAGACAAGAGCAAACCGGGTTACCAGCTGCCAGAGGTGGACAATACCGAGGCACCGCCGCAAACGCCGGGCATGGATGATGAACAGTTTGACCCATTGCCGGCAATAACCCCTTTACCGGAGCAACCACCGGCAGCGCGCTTTTTGTTTGAAAAAGGCGCCAATGCCGGCTCCTTCATGCATCAGGTACTGGAAGATTGGGACTTTGCCTGCGAAAACCCAGGCGCCGCACTGGCGCAACTATTACCCCCCATCATGCTGCAATACGGCATTGCAGCCGATGAGCAGCCACTACTTGAGTGCTGGTATCAGGAGATCATCCACACCCCCTTTGGCAGCAAAAACCGGGATGACGGCTTGATGCTAAGCGCCCTTGTGGCCGCTGACAGGCTCCCTGAAATGGCGTTTTACCTGCCGGTGAGCGAGCTGCGTTGCCATGCCCTTAACATGTTGCTGCGCCGCTACGGGTATCAGGCGGATTTCAGCTTCGATACCCTGCGGGGCATGCTCAAGGGCTTTATTGATTTGACTTTTTGTTACCAGCAGCGCTGGTACATTGCCGATTATAAATCCAACCACCTTGGCAATGAGTTTGACAGCTACCATGGCGATAACCTGCAACAGGCCATGCTGGAGCACCACTACCACCTGCAGTACCTGCTCTATACCCTGGCGCTGCACCGCCTGCTGGAAAAACGCCTGCCGGATTATCAGTACGAGCGGGATTTTGGCGGCTGCTATTACCTGTTTTTGCGGGGCATGTCGCCCCAACACCCCCAAGCCGGTATTTATTACGACAAACCGCCACTGGCACTGATTGAAGCGCTGGATGCCTTATTTGCCGGCCAGCTGCCCGCGGCCGCGCCAGGCACTCAATTCAGTCTGGAGTCATGCTGATGGAAAGCCCAATGTTACTGAACCTGCACAGCTCCGCCCCCATTGACACCCTGTTGCAACAGGCCGAGCAGCAAGGTGCCCTCAGTCCGCTGGATCGCCACTTTGCCCTGCAACTGGCAGGGCTCAGTCACAGTGACGAGCCCTGGCTGTTATTGCTGCTGGCACTGCTGTCAAAGCAGCTGTCGGCCCAGCACAGCTGCCTGCCCCTTGCCCATATTGATGCCGACAATCCGCTGGCACTGCGCCAATTGCCGGACAGCCCAGCCATTGAGTGCCGCTTTGACATTCCCCAGCCGCAGCTAAGCGCCTGCATTGTCAAAGCCTTGCAGGATTCGGCGCTGATATGGCAGGCGCAAGATGAGCAAAGCGACCCCCAACACCGCCCCTTGGTATTGCAGGGCGAGCGCCTGTACCTGCGCCGTTACTGGCATTATGAACAGCAGGTGGCCGCCAAGCTGCAACAACTGGCCTGTGACAGCGATATTGCGAGGCAACTGGACAATGATCCCGCGTTGCTACAACAAACAGCCGAGCTGCTTGGCAATCTGTTCAGCGCGCCAGATGATGGCATTGACTGGCAAAAAGTTGCTGCCGCCACCGCCCTTACCCGGCAACTGGCCGTGATCACCGGAGGCCCCGGCACCGGCAAAACCACCACGGTCACCAAGGTGTTGCTGCTGTTGCTGCAACTTTTGCCTTCCCTCAAAATCCGTCTGGTTGCCCCCACCGGCAAAGCGGCGGCGCGCCTTAGCGAGTCGGTCAAACATTCCAAAATGCAGCTGCAATCGAGCCTGCACGGGCCGTTGGCCGCACTGCAGCAAGCCCTGCAACACATTCCCGAGCAGGCATCCACCATCCACCGCTTACTGGGCGTGATCCCAGATGACAGCCGTTTCCGTCATCACCGGGACAACCCGCTGCTGCTGGATTTGCTGATTGTGGATGAAGCTTCCATGGTGGATCTGCCGCTGATGGCCAAACTGCTCGATGCCCTGCCGGACAATGCCCGGCTGATATTGCTGGGCGATCAGGATCAGCTGGCCTCGGTGGAAGCCGGTGCCGTGCTGGCAGACATCTGTCAGGGGCTGAAACACGCCGACCAGTGGCAGATGCGTTACAGCCCCCGCCAGGCCAAGCGCCTTGGCGAGTTGTGCCGGGCACCGCTCCAGGCCACAGCCAGCAGCAGCGGCCTTGGCGACAGCCTGTGCATGTTGCGCCACAGCCACCGCTTTAAAGGGGATGCGGGAATTGGCTTGCTGGCGCAAGCAGTGAACCAAGGTGATGAAAACGCCATTGCCCGCATTTGGCAGCGGGGGTATCAGGAGCTGCAATGGCTGGAGCACAGCGATGATGGCAGCGGCTTGCAAGGGCTGCTGACGCTGTGCGAGCAGGGTTATCGGGAATACCTGGCCCTGATGCAACAACAGGCCGCGCCTGCGCAAATTCTGACGGCCTTTCACCAGTTTCGGGTGCTGTGCGCCATGCGCAGCGGCGAATACGGGGTAGATGGCATCAATCGAGCCATTATCCGCGCGCTGGCCGCCAAGGGCTGGCTGCAACCGGTGAGCGAATTTTACGCCGGGCGCGCGGTGATCATTCAAAGCAATGATTACAATCTGGGGCTGTTTAACGGCGATATCGGGCTTATTCTGCCCGATCCCGCCCAGCAACGGCTGATGGCCTGGTTTGAGCGCAGTGACGGCAGTTTGCTCAAAGTGCTGCCCGCCCGCCTGCCCGGCCACGACAGCTGCTTTGCCATGACCGTACATAAAAGCCAGGGCAGCGAATTTAACCGCGTGGCGCTGGTATTGCCGCCATTTCCCAAAGGGCCCCAGCAGCAACTGCTGTGCCGGGAGTTGCTGTATACCGCTATTACCCGCGCCAAAAATCACTTTACCTGCCTGGCAGGAAGCCGGGTATTTGCCCATGCCAGCCGCCGTCTTACCCGCCGCGCCTCGGGGCTGGCACAGCGGCTATGGCGTTAACCGCAGCGGGTTGCCACCTAAAAATGCCACAAGAGGCGAGACATGGCAGCACGGCTCACAATTATTGCGCGGATGTTATCAGTTGCCGGCTTTTTCAGCGCATCTTTCACATCCACGCAAATCCGCTTAACCCTGCCAAGCGATATGCGCCATAATGGCACACACAAAGTGCCTGCCAGATGGCAGGCCATACAATCACTCATCCTCCGAGTCTTACGGGAGCAACCATGACCCACGGGATCAATCTTTTGCTGTTATGTGGTGGCGGTGGTGCCGAGCACGCCATTTCGCTGCTGTCTGCCGGATATTTTGAAAGCTGCCTGAGCAAGGTCAGCGGCATCAACCTGTTATGGCTGGAGCTTAACGGCAGCGGCCAGTACCACACCAAGGATGGTCGCAAATGCGAGCTGACCAACCGCCGCGAAGTGCGTTTTGACGATGAAAGCCCCAGTTGGCCGGTAGATTACGTAATCCCCTGCATTCACGGTTACCCCGGCGAAACCGGCGATATCCAGTCTTACTTCAACCTGATTAACCTGCCCTATTTTGGCTGTGAATCAGAAGCCAGCAGCAACTGCTTCAATAAAATCACCGCAAAAATGTGGTTCAGCGCGCTGGGGATCCCCAACACCCCTTACCTGTTTGTCAATCAGCCCGATGACGCAGCCATCCAGCGCTGCCAGCAGGCACTCAGCCAATGGGGTTCGCTGTTTATCAAGGCCGCATCACAGGGCTCTTCCGTGGGGTGCTACAAGGTTGACTCGCCCGCTGCCGTTGCCGAAAAACTCCAAGAGGCCTTTCATTATTCCCCTTACGTGGTAGTGGAAAAAACCATTCACGCCCGGGAGCTGGAAGTGGCGGTATATGAGTATCAGGGCCAGGTGATTGCCACCCTGCCCGGCGAAATCGTCTGCGCCGCCGACACCTTTTACACCTACGAAGAGAAATATGCCAAAAGCAGCCATGCCACAACCCGCGTGGTCGCAGAAAACCTCAGCGAAGACCAGATAGCCACCATCCGTGATTATGCCGTGCGGGCATTCAACGGCATGAAACTGCGCCACCTGTCACGCATTGATTTCTTCCTCAGCGATGACGGGGAAATCCTGCTGAACGAAATCAATACCTTCCCCGGCCTGACCAACATATCCATGTTCCCCAAAATGCTGGCTAACCACGGAGAGGATTTTACCACCTACCTGCTGGATAACATCTCCCGCCAATTGGGCCAACCAATCGCCTGACAACAGTTAACAAGCAAGCCTCCCGCTGGGAGGCTTGCTTGGGGTAAAACCGCCAAGGGTTGCCCATCACGCTTAAACCGTTGGTCTGCCATCCAACGCCAACACCATTGGAATATCCACCATTCCTTGTCGATTCCTGATGCCTGCCGTGCGTTTAAAGCCAAAACGCAAATACACGCCTTCCGCATTTACCGCCGAGTTAACCGTAAATAAGCCACCATTACCGTTTGCCAATGCCTTTTCCTTAACGGCTCGCCATAATTGGCGGGAAAGCCCCTTACCTTGAAAATCATCGTTGACGAATAGATGGTACAGATGCGAGTTGTCCCGAATGCCCGCCACGCCAACCACTTCATCATGCGCGGTCACTGCCACAACATAGTCATAGCTTGCTGATGAAGAGTTTGCAGACAGATATTTTTCGATATTTTTCTCTGACATGGAATCTAGCAAAATATCATGTACAGACGCATCACAAGTGGGACATACATATTTTCTTGTTAGGGGTAGCATCAACTCACTGATTGCCCTCGCATCACTCATTTCCGCATTCCTGATGTAGATGCCCATTATTTCTCCTAATTGTTAACGTTATGTGTTTTTAACCAAACCATCTACTACCTCTGATGCCTCTTTTAAACCAGCACCTGTAATTTTGCGATACAGCCTGATAGCTTTTAATCTATGACCAGCTTTTACCGCAGAATGAACTTCAACCGGAACTAGGGTGCTATCGTCAAATTCAATACCCGTATGTTTGATAAGAGCGTCTACTTTAACTTCCAAAAAGCGAATTCTTTTCCGGTAAGTATCAAGTTGCGTATTAACAATCAGATATAGCACAACCAAGGACGGCAATAAAACTCCTAATAATTCAGCCAATCTGTCTACTCCTTAAAACACATAACGCCGCAAGCAAAGGCGCGCGTTAGCGCGTCCGGCCCGAAGGGCGATTTTGCCTTGCCTTGTTAACTTTGTACGAGTTCAGGGCGTTTTTTAAGAAGATGCTTTTTAACACCATAGTTTACAGCAACGAACAACAAGGCATGCAATGGAATGACAACTGCCATGCCTACAAATAGAAATTTAATAGGAACTTCATTAGCGATCATAGTGGGTACACCCAACAGAACACTCGCTAACACATCTCCCGCTAAGGCGGAAAACACCAACTTCCATTTTTCACCACCTTCGATAATTCTAGAATTCTTAGTTGAGTATGAATAGAAACACCAAAATGAGATAGCCAATAATATGGGGGTATTTAGACTATTAGCGTTTTCTACGCCTAGAAGCCCCATGGTTATCCCCACAGCTGCCATTACTAATGTGTAGACAATGGTGAAACGCGTAAAAAATCCTAAGATGCTCATTATTACTCCTATAAAGTTAACGCCTTACTAATGGGCGCAAAAATGCTTGGCTAAAATTAGCGACGAAGGAGCACAAGCCAAGCGTTTTGCGTCCTTTTGAGTAACTTGTTATACGTTTTTACTCTAGTCTTCCTTCAGGGCACCAGACAGCCATGCCACCTCCAGGGCAAGCAACAACTAACCAAGTATCAGAGTTTTCTCCATGACTAGTTAACCCAGCTTGCCACGGCTCGTAATCCTGATCTTCTCCATTCATATAAAGAAGCTTTCCACTTTCAAAATGCACAACCAAATGGGGATGAGGAGATAATATTTGTATTTCCTTTACTTCTTCGCCCCTCAATTGATGAAGTTTGATTTCTTCTTGCTCTTGGGTCAGTTCTTCACATTCAACGGGAAATTCTTCTGGTAGAGAATCAAAGATATCCCATTCGGATGATAAGTTGATATAAGCCTCTTGAGCTATGTCTTTTGGGCCATCCAGTAATAGCTGTGGAGTGAAAAACCTCAAGCCATTAACAGAACTTCCTTTCATCAATCTGTTCATTACAGATTCGGCAAATTTTCTATCAGATTCGTCCATAGTCTCGAAACGTATAACGCCCCGCTAGACGGCGAGCGAAGCGAGTCCTAGTGAAGGCCACGTTTTTCCTGTGGCCGTAACGGATTTCAGCGGTTTGTTAGTGTTGAATCGTTGGGTCAAAGCCATACCTCCATTGATTCAATCGTCCTCCTGAGCTAGCAATCTCGAAAACATCCATAATTTGCTCAAAGTATGTGAAGCCTCTATCCATCTCTTCGGAATCCATCACAGATAGTGCACGAGCTGCGACTTCGATGATCCCCCAGAACTCATCTTCCGATATTTCAGATTCTGAAACCTTGAGGATACTGACTATAGCTGCATTTATAACTAGCTCGGCCTGAAGCCTAGTTACCTCGTCAGGAGCGCCTGGATAGAAGTACACGGAACTTTCGACGAACTTCTTTTCTTCTAAAAGCGCTTCTAGCTGACTGACCCTATCTGGGTTAACACTGATCATTTGTCCCTCATTTGAACAGCCAAACATTAGTACCGTTAAGAACAGGAGAGTAATAATTTTCATATTTACACTAACGCC